>NZ_JBMDKG010000023.1:0-123462 GCF_057809595.1 Variovorax sp. FG153 | reverse complement strand
CCCCCCCCCCCCCCCCCCCCCCCCCCCCCCCCCGCGGCGGCGGTAGCTGTCCACGTTCATCTCCAGGATCGTCGAGTGGTGCACCAGCCGATCCACGGCCGCCACCGTCATGGCCTTGTCCGGGAACACCTCGTCCCACGCCGAGAACGGTGCGTTGGCCGTGATGGCGATGCTCTTGCGCTCGTAGCGCTCGGCAATCAGCTCGAACAACACCGAGGTCTCGGCCTGGTCTTTCCTGGCATAGCTAAGGTCGTCCAACACGAGCAGATCGAAGCGGTCGAGCTTGGCCAACTCGGCCGGTAGACGAAGATCGCGGCGCGCAGCTTGCAGCCGCTGCACGAGCTCGCTCGTGCGCACGAAGAGCACCTTGTAGCCTTGATCGATCAGCGCGTGGCCGATGCCGGCAATCAGGTGCGTCTTGCCTACGCCTGGCGGCCCGAAGGCGAGCAGGTTGTGCCCCTGTGCGATCCACCCGTCGGCCTCGGCCAACGCGGTGATGTGCGCCTTGGAGATCGTCGCGACGGCGTCGAAGTCGAAGCTCGCCAGGCTCTTGTCTGGCGGCAGATGGCTGTCGACCCGGGCTCGTGCAAGCCGGCGCGTCTCGCGCTCGTTCACCTCCTGCTCGAGCAGGGTGCCGAGGAAGCGCTCGGCCGTCCACCCTTCACGGTTGGACTGCTCGGCCAGATCGGCCCACAGCCGCTTCATCGTGGGAAGCCTCAACTCCCCCAGCATCAGAGGCAGCCGCGCGGCATCGGCCGCGGTGCGCGTGGTGGCCGTCGTATCCATGCGGCTTCCAGCAGTTCGTCATACACCGCTGCTGGCGGCAGCATCACCTCGACCACCGGCATCAACGTTGGGCGCGGCGCGAACTGTGCCCGCAATACGTCGATGTCGGGCAGTTCATCGCGCTCACCCAATGCCGCGAGCACGCGGGCGAGCTCAACCACGACGTTGGCCCGGTCGGCCAGATCCAGCAGGTTCACCATCAACCGGCAGGCCTCGCGCTCGCTCAACCGTTGGCTGATGCGTTGCCAGGCCTGGGCATATTCGCTGCGCGGGAACATGGCGTCTCGCATCACCCACCGTGCGAAGGCGCCCGGCTTGCGTCGAAGCGAGGGCATCATGTGTCGCCAGTCGATCCGCTTGGGATGCCGGTCCTGGACGCTGCCGCGAAGTCGCTCGCACTCGAACACCTTCACGCCGCCCAGCCAGGCTTCGATGTGTGCGCTGTGCAGCCAAACCTTCAGCCGATGGCCGATCAGGCGTGAGGGGACGCTGTAGGTCACGCCCTTGGCGGTGAAGACGCCGTACTTGCTGACGCACGCGTCGACCTCCTCGAAGTCGACGGTGCGTCGCACCGGCAACGGCCGTAGGCTCGCGCGCTCGACCTCCCAAGCTCGTGCACAGCGTGCGTTCAACCTGCGCACCGTCTCGGCGACGAACTGACCGTACGCCTCCATGTCAGCGAACTCCCTCGTGCCACGCAGCAGCAAGGCCTGCTCGAGCGCGACCTTCAGGCTGCCCTGACGCGATTCGATGGCGCCGTTCTCATGGCTCTCGCCGGGGTTGTTGCGGCTGCCGCGCAGCCCGTAGTGCTCGCACAGCTCGCGGTAGCGGGCCGTGAGTTCCTGCTGTTCGGCCAGATTGTTGAAGGCCGCCGACAAGCTGTCGGTGCGATGCTCTTCAGGCCCGCCGCCAGCCATCCACAACGCCTCCTGCAGACCGCTGGACAGCGCCTGGAAGCTCTCGCCGCCGAGCACGATGCGGGCGTGGCGCCAGCCACTGTGGGCGAAGGCGAACTGGTACAGCCGATGCGGCAAGACAACTCCGGCAATGGTGACGCCCAGGCTATCGCATACCGTGAAGTCCGACAGGCCAAGTCGGCCCGGCGGGTGTACCTGGGCAAAGAAGATCTCACGATCTCCACCGTGTTCGGCACGCCACTGGCGCACCCGTCGCTGCAGCGTGCGCAGCACCGCACCATCGAAGCGCTGCGGGTAACGAAGCTGCAATTCCTCCAGCACCGTGACGGCCATCAGGCTAGGTGCCGACTCGAGCATCGGCACCACCTCCGACTGCCATACATCCTGCAGCGGGTCAGCACGCGTGCGCCAATTGCGCGGCGGCCTCTGGGATGGCAACAGCACCGCGGATTCGATCCTCCGCGCGCTGGCCACGCTGATGCCGGCCTTGGCTGCTGCAACCTCCTGGGTGTGCTTGCCGCGCAATTGCTTGTACTTGGTCACTTGAAGATCCGATATGCGATTGCCGGGCACTGTGGCTGCCTCCTGAAGAGGCAATCCACTGTAGAACCCGACCGCAAACGCACCCCGGACTGCGTGCGTCAACCGCTCACGATAGTTGTCGTCGAGCGCTCAAAATAATTGTCGCTGGCCAGTCCTGCGCACTCATCGCAATCCTCGCTGCACAGCAGCACATCCTGACCGAGACCGACGCCCGAGGTATTTGCAGCACGCTGCCGGTCAATCTGACGCGCACCGCCAAGCAGTTGCGCGACGCGCTCGCACCGCAGGGCATCGACATCAAGCATACGCACGCCCTGAAGGCGATTTCGGTCGCCCGCGGTGCTGACGGCTTCCTCGGTTTGAACTCGCGGGCGCACTACGAGGTGGCGTCGTGGTCACCTTAGCCTTCTTCTGGCCACCCTTGGCTGAGGCCGAAGAGGTTCGCGAACGAGATGCCATCCGCCCGGACCATTCTGCCGTCGACGGCTCTCGCATTGGCAAATCTCAGCAGCGAGTCGGGGACCGCGAAAAGCGCATGAGGGTTGAGGTACAGACTGCCCCACCGCATCGCAATGGAGTACGGATTCAAATCGTTGAAGAACCATGCACCGCTGATCCTTCGCCCCTGGGGTCCATGAGGCCCGTTCCATGCGCCGTTAGGAGCACGCTCCATGCGCACTCCTAGATCGGGACGCCCTACGACTTCCACATACTGCTCTTGGCCGAACAGCGCTTGCATCTCGTCTATAGGATCTAGGTTGAACGCACTGAAGTTCACCGCAACGACCAATGCGCGGTCAAGCTCCCCGTACCTGCCACCTTTCTTCCGCAGCGCATTGCGTAGTGGCGTCCAGTTGTCGATGATCCCCGCACCGCCGCCGTGCATACCGACCAGCATCCTTAGCCCGCCGCGCCTTTCAGGGCGAACAGGAATGGGGCGCAATGTAAGGTGCCAAGCCTCGTGCTGCCAATCCAGGGTGGGGGCTGCCTCAAGTCCCTGCTCGCCCACAATGACGTCCAACGCCTCGGGCTCTAGACTGTCCAGCCAGGCGTGAATTTCGTTGGCCAACGCTCTGGCCGACGGTTGTGTTGTCGGGTCGCCTTCGCTATCGACTTCGATGTAGAAGTTCTGGTGAGGAAACTGGGTGAGCGCGTCAATCGTTCTTGCCTTGATTGCCTCCGCCGCAGGACTGGTGCCATCCCTCGACGAAGCAAGGACAGCCTCTAGATAGAAACTAGCGCCGGTGTCGTCGGATGCCAGAAAATCAGGCCGTGTAGTTGCGCCGTTTGGTAACGCCGGGTGAATCTCAAGGGCGTACCCGGCTCGGCAGAGTGCCTCGTGTAGCAATAGCTCAAACATTGCAGAGCGAAATGCGTGGGCGTCGTGCACTCGGATGCGAGCTATGAGATCGTCAAGCTCGTGCCGGGGATATCGCTCAAGTGCAACCGCCACCAAGTCTCTCACCCGCGCAATCTCCGCGCGCGCAGAACGTTCCAGGAAATCGAAGTCGCTCTCCTGCTCTCGCTTAGGCGTTTCGTCGGTCCTTGGGTCCATCGTGAAGATCATGTGTTCCGCCATTCTTGGGAAGATTCCCGCAATCAATGCGCCGGTCTGCGGATCGGATGAGTCCGGATCGGCTCGAACGCAGGAGTTTGGCCCTGCCACTCGGAGTTGAAGACAGCGGGTTGCCCACATTTTGCGACCTGCAAATCTAGCTCGCTACCATTCCAAGCCCCCATGGGAATCTCGCCTGGCCCGCGATAGATTCGCATCGCCGACTTGCGCTCCGGATCGGCTGCTTGCAGCGCCCCAGAAAGACCTCATCTCGCGTCAGCTCTTCGCGGGCTTCGTCACGCCCAGGCGATGTAAAGAGGAATGCAAACAGGCCGGCCGGCGGGTCCTTCATGGACATTTCAATTCAGGACAATAGCGCTTATGAATTACTCATCGCCACCCCGCCTTCTTTCCGCACAGATTCGGCCACCCTTCTCTGCTTTGCCGCAGTTGCTGCCCTTCACTCACGACGTATATCGGGCCGTGTGACGGTTCCGAACAATGCTGGCGCCGAAGCGCTACCTGCGCCAGCTTGGCCAGTCCTGCGGCACTAGTGCGGGCGGGTTCATCCAAGGATCCTCAACCAGCGCATCCTGGAACCAGTCTTCAACGAAGTTCGCATGCTCGGTGACGATGAGCTGGAAGCCAGGGACGAGCACCTTGGTGTAGTTCAGAAGCGTTTCGAACAGCTTCTTGGCTGCCACTAGGTCGACGTCTACGCGCCGAACCTGCTCTGCATCTCCTGCCACTGATTCGTAGATGGCCTGCGATGGGAAATACACCTGCGTCGGCTGGTCCAGCATCAGGAAGCGAGGAATTGGGATGCGGTTTTCCGAAGCGTAATGGTGGAGGGCTAGCAAAGCGGAAATGTGATACGCCAACCAGTTCGCGCCACCGCCCGTGCGAATCATCGGCACAGGGTTGCCGGGTCGTTGCACAACCACGGTCAGGTTGCGCATGTCCAGCCGGAACGGAAACTCCGAGAAGAAGGCCTTGAACTCCTTCACCAGCATGGTCATCGTGCTGGAAACATGCGTGATGACCGAGTCCATGCGGGCGTCTGCATCGTCGTCCGCGCCCGCTTTCTGACTGAGCTGGTCCAGCTTGACCTGCAATCGGCCGACTTTGAGCTTTAAGGTGCTGATGGTGTTGCTCGGATTCAAGCTGTCCAGGTAGAAACTGACACGGCCTTGGACCTTTAGCGCCTGCGCATTGACGTCCTCCTGGGCCACGGCCTTCTCCTCGGCGAGCACCGCAGCCGTGAGGTTGATTTCGACCTCTCGAATGGCCTCCTTCAGTTGGCCTGCACGATCAGTAAGAGCGGCCAAGTGCTCATCCAGGCGGGGGCGCGCGCCACCGACATGCTGGAGCTCGCGGTCTAAGCTTGAGAGTTCGGCCATGAGCGATTGAGCAATGCCATCCATGCGCGCGTCTGCCTCCTTCAGGAAGGGCCACTGCCATGTTCCGTTTGCTGCCCGCGGAAGCGCGTGGATGGACTCCAGACGGGAACGCTGCTCCTGCGCTTCGGTCTGGAAGTCCGACGCACCTTTGACATACCGCTGCGTAGATGTGATCTGATCCAGAATCAAGCGACGCTCAGTCCGAAGATTCGAGCGAAGCGCCTGGAGCTTGGCCATGTCGCTCTCCGCCAGAAGGGGAACCTGCCCAGGCCGCCAAGTGAGGATTTCCCGGAGGGACGCGACCAAGTCATTCTCGGCGCCATCCACGCTCGGTTTGGCGACGTCAGGCGCGCTGCTGAACGGGATTCCGACGGCCCGCGCCTCGGCCAGCAACCCCAGCCCGCGCGTATCCAGCGCGTCTTCGGTTTCCTGTGCCAACTTCAGTTCCTTCTGCGCAATCTTCAGCTCTCGCTGGGCCGCACGTCGACTGGCCTCCGTCTCCATATCGCCCACGTTGGAGATGCCGAAGAGGACTGCGAAGGTGTCGCGGATGGTCTGAGGCAGATGCTCCTCGGCCTGCCTATAGAACAACAATTCTTTGCTGGCCACCAGGCCCTGCTTCTGGAACAGGTAGAACGCCGTGTGCTTGACGTTGACCGAGTAGCCTGTCCGGCTGCTGCGCTCAGGAACAGACGTCTTGGCTTCAGGGATGCCGAGCAGAGAGGAAAGCACTTCGTGGACGAGTTCATCACCCCCGTTGTGCTTCAGCGCTCCAAAGTCGGGCGTGCGAATCTGCCTGCCGCGCAAAAGCATCGCGAGCGAGCACTGGACGTGTCCCGGCTTGGGATTGGGCTTAGCGACGAAAACCTGCTCGTTTAGGAACTGGAAGGTCACCGCGAACCAGGAGACTTTCTCACGGATGAATCCCTCCGCAATCTTGCACACGTCTTCGCCCATGCAGTACTCGACGATGTCCGAAAGGGATGACTTACCCGTCGATGCCAGGCCAGTGATGATGTTGAGACCATTAGGATTCAGTATGAGGTCGCGCCTACGGCCATCGTGGCTATAGATGTGAATCGAAGCAATCTTCATGGGCGAATTGACAGGCTGGTGTAGACCGTAACGCGGTCGTTGATCTGGGCGAAATCGCGACCGAGGACGGTTGCTGCAGCGCGGCACCGCTCGGCGTCTTCGGTGTTGAGCGCCAGGGGTGACACACGTCTTGGGACAAGGCTGATGCCACCGTCATCGAAGACCTTGATACAGTCCTTGCTGGCGAGTAGCGCAAAGGCCTCAGTGGCGTATTGGACGAGTGCACGGACTCGCTCAGCGAAGTCGACCAGCAGGTCCGGGCGCAGCGCGAACACCCGCAGGACCGACAACCGCTTGTTCTCCAGAATCTCCTCGCGCGATGCTTGATGCAGGCACATTGGCAGGACAAGTAGCGTTAATGAGTAGGGCATTGGCTTTCGTGTGACGCGCTCGTACTCGCGAATAGCTGCGGCCAACACCACGGCGCAGAAGGCCGGATTGAAGAGGTTGCGCTCTTCAAAAGGGCGAGATGACCAGTCCCTCATGCTGACACCGCTTTCGACGCGGTGGTCTTGAGGCGCTCAAGGAACTGCGGGTGCCAGTGCACCCGCGGTGTTGGCTTCTCGTCGGCAAGGATATGGAAGCTCCCGCGGCGAACGAAGTCTTCTGAGACGTCTTTGCGGATTTGCAGGCCCTTGGACTGGTTCTCGGCCCAGTCATACAGCTTGCGGCCTGCTGCTTGGAACTCGGCCTCGTTCTGTGGCGCGTGTACCATGGCCCATCCCCTCGCGCGCTTCCATTCTTCGACCAAGCGCAGCTCGAACTTTCTAATCTCGCCACCGACCAAGGCGTTGACCCGAGTCCAGTGCGCGCGCTGGGAGAACGCACGATAGAAGTCTAGGATGGCCATCTCAAGGTTGTCGCTGGACATGCCAATCGCCCGTAGCTGCTCTACGAACTGCCGGGTGTCTTTGGTCGCGTCAATCTCCTCATTGGGATACGCATCGTCGAAGGTGATGGGCAAACGCTCGTCGTAGTACTCGCTATTCACCTGAGCGAACTTCGCCCAGACCTCGGCACCAGTAATGGGTTTGCGGTCACCCTGGATGAGGTCGATTGCCTCTCTCAGCCACCAGCCCTCCATTCGCTCGCGGACGTCGACACGATATTTGGTGGCTACCGACTTCAGCAAGGGAGCGAAAGCCGCATCCAGTTCCTTGATTCGCAGCGAACTGTCGGCAATCACAATGCGAGCCAAGAAGTCGTTCTGCTGAGTCTGACTCAGTTTGCTGAACGTAGCTTCAATCTCCGCGCTAAGTGCGGCCTTCGAACCCTTGAGTTCGGCGACGAGTTGCATGAGAAAGTTCGTTGGCTTAGCAGGAGCACCGTCGAGAAAATATTTGAGCAACGAGCTCGGACCGACGCGCGCCGTCGTCGCCATACAGTACGAGTGATCGCAGGCGAGATTGCCATCCCGCGTGTACCGGTCAAGCCATATGCGGACAGATTTCCAGAAGTCAGTCGATAAAGTGCCAACGGTCTCGCCGACCTGCTTGTGCTTCAGCGATATCAGCGTCTTCTTGCCGTCAACGTCTCGTAGCTCGACGTCATCGTCAGCCTCAATAAGCAGCGCTTGGCTCTCATCCTGCTGCATCAGATGCGCGAGCGCAAACCGAATTTGATAGACGTAGCCCAGCCCCTGCTCGCCGGCAGCGTATTTGTCCGTATGTTTTGCCACATGCCCCTCTCTCTCTTACCTCCGATCAAGCACGGCCGCCTGACGCCCATGTCCCGGGTCTTTAGGTCCGTACCGCTGCAGGAATCATAGCCATCTGTACGCGCAGAACCTCGAACTTATGCTGGAAATGACCGAAAGCGGATCTGGCAAAGAGTGCATCGAGACTAAGCTTGCATGCAGGTATCGGACTTGTACCGTGCTGTCTAGGGAGGATCTGCGAAGCTCTGGGTCATGCCCACCGGCGCGCGATGTGAGCGCCGGAAACTACACGGGCAGATGTCGGACAAACCACTTGTCACAAGTCGGTCGCGGCCTGGCTGAGTGACCGGTGCCTATGGCTCGGCTGCCGGTGAAGCCAACGTTGCTCAATGATCGATGCTCGCGTCCGCCGCCAATCAGGATCGCGACGCGGAATGACTTGTCTGAAACAGACGGTCGGATAGCGAGCCATTCGCCCGCTTCGGGCCAAACTTTCATTTGCCCGGCCAACGCATGGTCCGACCGTTCTCAGCTATCGACAATGGTGGTTGTGAGGAACTTCCATTCACCTTCTTGCATGTGGGACCAGCCGCACCTGATAGCTAGAGCCACCGTCTAAGGCCGGAAGCCGTCGTAGCCCCCCGCCTCGCGGTGGACGCGCCCCCCCAAGGGTGGACCCGCTCTCGAGCTTGAAGAGACGTCCGCAGGCCTGGTCTCGCCGCCTCTAAGCTGCCGACCGAATCGGCACCAGTGTGGGCCGCCAGCGCCCGCGTTGAAGTCATCGCCGATCTTCTGCTGCCGCTTCCGGCAGAAACGCGCTAGATGAACCACTTCGTCCATGCTGAACCCTATTGATCTCGCGAACTCGATACTGTTACAAACCGACAGGAACAATAAACGCTGGGATGAGGACGATGGCAAAGGCAGGACAGGTAGCTGATGAGCTGACGAGGGGCGCGTCGGACGCAGGCAATGAACACGGTCGTCACACCGCAGATGTGTCCGCGTAACGCCTGTCCGCAATGCTCATCCCCGCCCCACGCCTTAAGTTCTATCGGCGCGTCAAGGCCCTGGCGCCACTCGTCGACGGCAGCCCGGACGGCGTAGAGCGACTCGTTAGGGGTTTGCTGTACCTCTGGCAGAAGGCCTCCTACCCCCGCCTAGTCGCAGAGCGCGCTCCGTACGGGAGCGGCAGCTTCCTAATTGAAGAATCCGTTCAGGACTTCGCCGCATGGCTGGCCGAAGAGCCTTTCAACGAGGCGGCCTACTGGCTGGCGACTGCGTACGCCATATTGGTAGGCGACAAGCTCCGAACTGAGCGGGCGCTTTACTTCACCCCGCCTCGCCTGGCAGACCGGGTGATTGACAAGCTGCTGGAACACGATGCGTCGCTCACGAAACAGCATTGGCACGACCCGGCGTGTGGCGGGGCCGCTTTCCTCGTTCCGATTGCCCAGCGCATGGCTGCAGCACTGGCAACGGCGGGCTTGCCTCCAAGTCAGCAGCTCGACCACATCGAGCGTCACCTCAGCGGCAACGACCTGGACTCCGTACTGCTTGATATCTCGCGGGAGTTCCTGCGGATGGCGCTTTCGGAACTGTTGGCAACCGCTGGTAGAGACCTTTCGCTGCGCCTGTTCAGGGGAGACGGCCTCACCTCATCGGCCATCGAGGCATTGCAGCCCGATGTTCTGGCTTGCAATCCTCCCTATCGAAAACTCAAGGCCATTGAGGTTGACCGGTACCGCAAGGCGCATGGCGACGTAGTCGAGGGGCAGCCCAACATCTATGGTTTCTTCATTAACAGGACACTGCAGCTTGCTAAGCAAGGTGGTCTCGTCGGACTGCTCACTCCGACAAGCTTCCTCTCCGGCCGATCCTTCTCCAAGCTGCGCACAAAGCTCCTGACCCATGGCGACACGCTGCATGTGGACATGCTCAGTGATCGGAACGCCATGTTCATCGACGTGGAGCAGGAGACGGCGATTACGGTGTTGCGTACTCGTGCACGCAGCAAGATCGTCAACTCGAAGACTCGTGTCAGCGTACTCAAACCCGATAGCGAGTTTGAGGATGTTGGCGAGTTCCTGTTGCCTAACTCTGGGCGCCCCTGGCCGATCCCGCGAGCGGCGAGTGATGCGGGCTTACTACGCTCAGCCGAATCCGCCGGATTTACCCTGTCAGACTATGGCTATGTAGCGCGCATCGGCCACCTCGTTGCCTACCGAGACAAGCGCCTGCGGTTCGCCCAACAGCCAGTTCTCAAAGCCGGTCGACTGGTCATCCCTTTGGTCTGGGCGACCGACATCGCGCCAGATGGTCGCTTTGACCACGGGCGCGAGTCCCGTTTCAGTCGCAACCGGCGCTTTGTCCAGATCGGCTCGTTGACCGACCACGGGGTCATCACCAAGCCCGCCGTGCTGATGCAGCGCCTGACATCGAGCGACCAGAAGCGCCGACTGGTAGCAGCGGCGGTGCCTGAAGCGTGGGTGGCCCAGTTTGGAGGGTATGTCTGCGAGAACCACGTGATCGTGCTCGAGCAGATGAGCAAGGACGCGATACTCCCCGAGAAGCTAGCCGCTATCCTGAACACGCAGCCGGTCGACCGCGTCTTTCGTGCGATTTCGGGGGCCAGCAACGTCGCAATCTCGGAGCTCGGCGAGCTCTTGCTCCCCGACCCCGTCCAAATCAAGCGCTTGAGGACGCGCACGGCCAGCCTAGATGAGGCGGTCCGAGCCGCCTACCGCGCAGCGAGCTGACCCACCCCTCAGCGCGCTGCATATCTTTACCGCCTCAGACTCACGTCATCAGCAACGCCCGATGTACAGGCCAGACAAAGGACGGAAGCAGCTTCCAGACGACAGAGTCGAGAAGCATCAACTTGCAGTCGAGCAAAAGAAGGCGCTCGCAGCCAAGTTGCCCTGGATGCGCGCGCCTGCGGCGGAGGCAAAGAACGGCCAGTCTGGCAAGCCGGCCACATCCGGTAACGGTGCGACGGGGCTTCCGTCCTCGAGCCCGCCCGGCGATTTGCCGATTGCGCCCGGAGCAACTCGCCAGGCCCTTCGCGAGGCACCACCCGCAGCGATGGGGCTGCCGCTCTGGGCCGATGACGCGACGACATCGCTGAAGACCGCGTCATCCGTTGAGGCGCTCGCGTCTCAGCTCTTGCATGCAGCGCAAACCAAGTTCTCTGGGCTCGTGCTGCTGTGGCCGGGCTCCCTGCGCTCGCTGGGTATGGTGCACGCTGTCGCCTGCGCTGCGCGTTGGCATCAAGGCGACAAACAAGGCATCCGGACCTTGGTCTATCCAGCTAAGGCCAACTTCTTGCAAGCACTCAACCATGCCCACATTGACCGCACAGCACTCATCAGGCTTGCACAGCGTCTTGTTGAGGTCAAGCCGAACCCGGCTGTGACGGTTTCGCTGCCGGAGAAGGATCCTTTCTGGCTTGCCCTCAGCAGCGTCCGGGCAGACGCCTCAGGTGACATCCACCCGACGCTGGCCGAGCTGCTTCCGCACTTCTTTGCCGACAAGGACTTCCATTCGTGGAAGGCCTGTGACGGCGATCTGCTGCGTTACGTAAAGGCCCGCATCACGGACGTCGACCATCGCCGCGCACTCAGCAACCTCTCGCTACGCGTACTTGGCGAGATCGACAACGCCCCAGACGCACTTCTTGCAGTCAGCTGGAAGGTTTCAGAAGTGGACATTCGGCAGTGCCTCAAGAGTCTGCGCAACGGTCGCCAGCCCGATGTCCTTCTTCTTGACGCAACTCGAGCCTTGCGCAGAGACAACTCGCCTTGGAAGACAAACCTCGTCAGGTTCCTCGATTGCGCTTGGGAGGTTTGGCGGGAGCGCATTCCGCCCGTGGTCCTGGTTATCGACGAGCCGCATGTACGCACTCAGTTCCTGCAAGAGCTCGCAAAGCGCGCGAAGAAGAACAGTCCTGCGGCAGCGTGGCTGCTGGGCTCGGGCCTGACGGTGCGCGGAGCCATCTGCACGGTCAATGGCGACAGTCTGATGCCGGTGTCACGAGCCGAGCCGCTGAGGCCAGAGACCAGAGAGATTGTCGTCAACGTAGTCGACACGGAAGCCGCCGGCGTCATCGAGATGCTGACGCGCGTTCGGCGCGACATCACCAATCCGGCATGGGCCGAGGCGATGGACGAGGCTGCCGGCTACCTGACACGCCTAGCTGCCTTGCCTTCAAGCACTCGCGTGCTGGTGAACTGGCTCAGCGAAGCTGACGTGCCGATGGCTGTTCGGCAGAACTACGCCTGGCCTGTCTATAAGTCCAAGCTCGAGGTCATCCGCAACGACCCTACCTTCGGGGCGCGCACGCGCCTGGAGCGCGTCATCGCTAAAGGCGACGAGATGTGGCGTAACTACGAGAATGGCACTCCGCTGGCACGCATGCTCGCCGATCTCATCGAGCAGCGAACCCGAGGCACCGAGAAGTGCTGCCTTATCTTCACCAAACCCACCGCTCGTCGCCTGGCTGAGCGCTATTTCGAGACCTACGACGGCTATCCGGAGGGGGCGGGCTTTGAAGTTTTGCGCGACAGCGTTCGCTTGGTGGTCTCGCGCGGTCTCGAATCCGAGACCGAAGGCCCGCGCAAGGAGACCCTGATCTTCGTGGGTCTCGATGAGGTATCTCTGCGCATGCTCGTCCTCGAGCCGCGCATTTCGTCGCCGGCCTACGTGCTCCTGACGCGCCGAAACGCCGCATACCTCACGGCCACCATCAAGGCCATCCGTGCGCTGCCCGGTTTTGCGAGCCTGAGTAGTCGACTCGAGGTGCTTTGGCAGCAGCTGCCCGAGTTCCCCGACATCGACGAATACACCCTGTTCAGGCGCGGCGACTTCGTCCTGCCAACCTTCTCGTTCGAGCAGGGGCTGTCGTCGAAAGTCAATAAACACGAGGAGCACGACCCCAACGCCTGGGAACTGGTACTCGACAGCGGCGCCTCCGTCAAGCGCAGTCCCGCCGCGCGGGCCTACCTCTACGATCCTGGGCTTGCACACGCCTCGACGCGCGGTTTCAAGGGCGTGGATGTCTCCGAACTTCAAGAGGGAGACCGGCTCTTCGTCATGTCGCTGGAGCTCCGAGAGCTCACCGAGGCTGCCCTCAAGGAGGCGGGAGTCCCTATCAGCCACGACCGGCGATTCGAAGAAGACCTCCGACGCTATCACCGCACGGTGAGTGATCTGGCCACCCAGCTTCCCGGCGCGACGCTGAGCCTGAAAGCGGCACAGCTGCACGAAGCCATCACCCACGCGCTGGGGCTCAAGGGCGCGCCACCAGCTGAGGGCACGGTTCGCGCCTGGCTCGACGCAGATCGATATGCCGGTCAGTCGTTCGACGACGCCAAGCCCGGAGCCCCTCGCACTGAGGCCCACTTCAAGGCGTTTGCCAAGACACTTGGGATGCACGACATTCACGCTGTCTACTTCTGGAAGGCCGTCATCCAGCCACTGCGAGGCGTGCGCCGGGCAGACGGCCGTCGCGTCTCGGATGTCTATGCCGAGATGCTGCTCGAGCCGGAGTCCACCGTGGTGCACCGCCGTCTCAGACCCGACGTTGTGAAAATGCTCTTCGAGCGCGCCAAGGAAAACATTCACACCGTTGAAGCCATCCGCAAACCCCAGGGGGAAGTGAAAGATGAGTAGTGCAGTCGTTCGCGTCGACCCTGCCAAAATTTCGAGCACGCTCAAGGAGGCCACGGTCGACTCCTTGCTGAACCTAACGTTCTCGCGCATCAGCGGGCATGGACCGGAAGGCCAGGTGCTCTTTGGCTCGCGGCCGCGCTCTATCCTGGCCGCAGCCTTCCTGCTGCCGCCCCTGCGCGCGGAAGGCACGGGCGACGAGGTGACGCAGCCCATTCGGATCACTGCGCATGGGCTGGACTGCCAGATCCATCGCGGCGTGCAAGGGGTCGTCACGGTTGAGCCGCGGCTGCAGGTATACGTCCGCGTACTACCCACACCTGACGACATGAAGCGGTCGGACTGTGCGCCGCGCTTTCGCCTAAGCGATGAGGTCCGAAAGCTGCTGCAGACGCAGACCAAGGAAGCGTTGAGTGAGCGCTGGAAGGTCGAGTCAGCGGGCAAGTCCTACAAGCGCCGCATTGACCATCCCCAGTGGCGCGAGATTGAGCAGGCTGTGCGGCGCGAGGTGCTCGAGCGCCTGAAGCTTCCGGCCAACATAACGACGCTGTTCTCAGTAGAGGGGGATGGCTCAAGCGAGCCCGGCCAAGAGTCCGGAGAAGGCGTTGTTGCGACGGGTGGGGCTCTTCCCGAGATTCACGACGAGCTCTTCAAACCGATGGATTTGCCGCACAAGTGGCTGCGCATACCCGTCGACCAAGCCCATCTCTCAGCCTTGGTGATCGATCCGGCGATGTCGGAAACGGAACTCGCGGCGAACGTCCAGAAGGCATCTGGCGACTTGACCGCCGCCATTCAGCTTGCTGTACGTCAGTGGGCCGACTCAGCCGAAGGTAAGTTATGGTGCATCCGTAAGGGCGTTGTCGTTCGACCCTCGCAGTATCGTGACTGGCCTAAGTTCCTCGAAGAACTGCGAGCTGATCCGACCCGGGAACTAGCGCTGCCTGAGATCGTCGTTTCTTGGCAAGTAAAGCTGTCCGCCGATTGGAGGCAACCGACGCGCTCCAACCTGCACATCAGCCTCGAAAATGTCTCGAAAGAGGCGCGCCGAGGCGGTGACCTCACTGACCAGAGTATCTTCCAGGTGCATCTGGAAGTCTCCATGCCGCGAGTGCTTCACGCTCCGTTGCGACTGGGACGTGTGCAGGCGTCCTACCGCTACAACCGCTACCTTGACTACTCGGCGATGGGCTTCAACGGTGGCGTGCAGCCGCAGCACTCGTCCGACCCAATCGCACTAAGGCTGCGCACCACATGGGCGCCCCGCTACACGCAGCCGCGCATCACACCCAAGAGTTATGCAGGCATCAACCCCTCCATGCGCGTCCTCGCCACGCCCGAGGGACTAGATGCGGTGTCGCCGCTGGGAGAAGCGCTGGATGGGTGGTTCAGAGAACTTGACAAGACGGTAGACCTGACAGCGGGTCTAGAGCCCGGTGATTTGGTTGGTCTCGAGCGCGAGGAAGAGGGCTTCGCACAGGACAAGCAGGGCTGGGAGAAGGAGATCGCGGCAGTAAAGGCAGGCCTAGCAATCTTGCAGGAGTCCAAGGCATCCTGGGACAAGACCGCCAAGCGAGGGACTCAATCCGACGACCGAGCGGTAGTCTACGAGGCGTGGCTTTGCATGAACGAGGCCATGGCCAACCTCATGCGCGACAAACTCAAGAGCGATGACGGCTCGTGGCGCCTTTTCCAGCTCGCCTTCGTCATCGCGCACGTTCCGGCGATGGCAAGCCGCATGAAGTGCTTCCGCGACAAGTATGACCGCACGCGTGACGACACAGTCTCGCTGCTCTACTTCGCCACCGGTGGCGGCAAGTCCGAAGCATTCTTCGGCTTGCTGGTGCTCTCGCTTTTCCTAGACCGTCTGCGCGACAAACATGTGGGTGTGACCGCGATGATTCGCTACCCGCTGCGTCTGCTGACCATCCAGCAGGCGCAGCGTTGCGCCTTGGCGTTGGCCAAGGCCGAACAGGTCCGCAGGCGCTTCGCCATCGAGGGCGACCCGTTCGCCATCGGCTTTTGGGTTGGTAGCGGCGGCTCGCCGAACAATCACTACGCGCCAGGTGTCTCCGACGTACCTGACATCAAGGATGTCGCACCAGACATCAAATCCGAGCGCGACCACGAGGCTGCGGAAGTCAACTACGAGTTGCAGAAGGCGGCCTGGAACAAGCTCCCGAGTTGCCCGTTCTGTCGTTGTGAAACAGTATTGCGTCGATTTTCCGACAAGGGCGGAACACTCGCACACGTGTGCTCCAACGCCAAGTGCGAGTCGAACACTGATGGCTATCAACCGCTTCCGTTCTACATCTGCGACGTCGATATCTATGACCTGGCACCCTCGGTGCTGCTGGGCACCGTGGATAAGCTGGCCCTCATCGGCCAGTCTCCCGGCACGCTACGTCGCATCTACGCAATGCTGGGCGCAGCGCCCCTGCGCGACCGGGCGACGAAACGCCTCGTCATGCCCTCCAAGACCAATGAGTTCGAGGGGGACGTGGAGGCCAAGGGCTACGAGAAGCTCTATCCGGCCTATCCGGACGGAACGCATCTCTTCCACGATCCGTTCCCGAGCCTACTCATCCAAGACGAGGCTCACTTGCTCGATGAGTCTCTGGGCACGTTCGCGGGCCTATTCGAGTCAGCACTCGACGCCATCTTGACGTCTATCTCGAATCCGCTCCATGAGCTTGTGGCTTACGAGCCTGATGGCAGCACGCGTCGTCGGGCCAAAGTAGTGGCGGCCTCGGCCACGGTCTCGGATCCCGACAGGCAGCTCGAACACCTCTACCAGCGTCCCGTGCCCGCCATGCAGTTTCCGTATCCGGGGCAAAGCCTCTACGAGTCCTTCTACGCAGGGCCGACGGCACCGTCCGACGATGAACCGCAACGCGCCGCACTGAGGAACATCGAGGAGTGGTCCCGCTGGAGCCGCGTCTACGTCGGCTTCATGACCAACGGCCGCGCCCACACGGCTACGACCGTGGCTGTACTCTCGAATTTCCACACCATCATCACAGAGCTCCTGCTGGCGTTTACCTCGAGCGACGGAGCTCAGGTTGCAGCAGCGCGGGCCAAGCTGGTCGACAGCGTCTCACCCGGGATGCTCGAGGAGCTCTATCGCGACACACTCCGGGGTGCAACGCCGTCAGACCTCGCCACCATCGTCGACTTGCACCGAATAGCGCTGACATACGTCACCAACAAAAAAGGTGGAGACCAGATCATGGCAGCCGAGTTCGAGGAGACGCGAAAGCGCCACGCGGAGCGAAGGCTCCCCATCGCGGACCTGCGCACAGCGCTCATCACGGGCTCAGTCTCCCAAGGCGAAATCCAGGCGACGGTCCAAGAGGCTCAGGCACGACCCAAGCCCGGGGAGCCATTGCCCGAGCTCGCCGATGCGCTTCGCTCCGTCATCGCCACGTCGGCTGTTTCGCACGGCGTGGACGTCGAAGAGTTCAACTCAATGTTTTTTGCCGGTATGCCCTCTGACGTTGCGGAATATATACAAGCCTCCTCACGCGTGGGCCGCACGCACGTGGGCTTCGTAGTGCTAATCCCCACACCTCAACGCCGCCGCGACCGCTACATCGTCGAAGTCTTCGACAGCTATCATCGCTTCCTAGAGCGAATGGTTTCGCCTGCGGCCATCGACCGCTGGGCCGGACGGGCTATTGAGCGCGTGTTGCCGAGCTTCATTCAAGCCTACCTCGCCGGCGTGCGCTATATCTTGGAGCTCTACAAGCTCGACCCGGACAAGAAGTACACCGTACGAGACCTATCCTGGATTCCGTTCATCGTCGACATCTACAAGAACCCGGCGACCAAGGGTCCGCTCCTCAAGGGCATATGTGAGTTCGTCGAGAAGGCCATCGGTTTAGACGGAAATTTCGCGCCCGGCGGCAAGCAGCACTACCAGGATCTCATCCGCGAGCGGGTGGAGACGCTTCTGACGAACTGGGCCCGGGATGCGCTGGGCGAGCAGCGCAGCTTGATGGATTACTTCAAGGCGCAGCCCAGTGTCATGAACAGGCCCATGACTTCGCTCCGCGATGTCGACGAGGCCGGAGTCATCTACTTTGGCCACCGTGACCTCGACGGACGTCACGGAATTGCCGATGGAGTTGCGCGCAAGGTCATGCGGTTCATCCGATGCGGCGTAGCCGAAGGAACGGATTTGGGGGAGTGAAGATGGCAACAAGAAAAACCTCCCGCGGTGATATCGAAGAGCGCGAGCCTTCGGCCGCACGAATGATTCGCTCGCGCGGGCAGCTAGCCACCGCCTATGCGCCTGGCGCTCTGTTCACGTTTGAAGGTGGTCTGGGCGCTTGTCTGTCCATGGCTGACCAGAGCCAAAGCCCAACAAAAGCCGACATCACCAACGAGACCGCGACCCAAATTCACCTTCGCTTGCGCGAGATCTGGCAGAGCTGGTTCAGCCGTGCGATGCTAGGCGGCACTGACAAGGCGGCGGTACTCCCTACTCAGTGCCTTGACCCCGCATTGTTGCCAGACGGGACCTTCAAGGCGCCGCCACCGAATCGGTTCGAGCTCGTTGATCCCAAGGCCATGAGCTACGTACCTGCACCGCTGGACTTTGTGTGCAACACGTGCGGGCGGTTTCGGAAGTTCGAGTCCGTTCGGGAGGCTTTCACCCAGATTGGCGAGCTCAAGTTCGACCAGTGCGACACCCGCAAGCCCGAGGACAAGGGTAAATGCCGTTGGCGGCAGCTTGACGTCATCTTTGTGCACTGGTCGGGCAATTGGGAGCCGCCGAGTTCGGGCAAGTGGGAATGGAGTCAGCCTGAGCAGAAGGTGAAAGCCCCGATCCAGGCATGCGCCGTCTGCCAGAGCCGGAGGTTCTACCTCATCGACAAGTCGCCGCGCATTGGTGAGTGGGTTTTCGAGTGCGAGAACGGGCACAAAGAAGGGGATAGTTGGCTGCAAAACGACCCTGAAACCACACAACTGCTAGGGGACGAGTGCTTGCAGCGCCCGCCTCGCTGGCGACGCATGGAGCCGATCTCGTACCGAGCAGCACCGGCCTTCTACCCGCACAGTGAGCAGTTCATCGTCTTCGCAGCAGGCGAACGCGACCTGCTGCTGATGCTGCAGGAAGGCAATGCGGAAGACCTGGTGGGCTTTGCCTCGGAACGCTTCGGTCTTGGAGTCAAGCCACCCTCCGATGCTGAGGTTGTCGAGATGATGAGGAAGGCTGGGCAGACTGCCAAGGTGTCTCTGTACGAAGACCTTGATCGTATGCGGCAGGCCTTGCCGTCTCCCATGTGCGACGAGTTGGCAACGAAGCTGCGCGTCATGGTCGATGACTGGAGGGCCACGCCGGGCCTTGTTCCTGTCAAGCACGAGCCGCCGCCATGGCTGTCGGCGCAAATCGACCGGCGCGCCGAGTTCGGAAGTCGCTACGACCCCCTCGTGCTCGCCGTTGAGCACGAGGCCCTGCGTCGCAGCAAGCTCACCAAACTGAGCGTGGCTGACGAGCACTCGCCATTTGTACGCTTCACGGAACCCGACCGTGACCTTGCCCCTAGAACCCAAGCAGAGCTCGACGCGCAGAAGGCGAAAACATCACGCGTCCTCTCTGCCATGGGGCTCGCTGAGATGGGCCTCATCCGTGAGTTCGACTTGTGCCGCTTCACGCACGGCTTCACCCGCATGTCAACCGATCCGCTCATCGAAAAAAGCGATCAGCAGGAGCTCATGCTCCCGGTTCGACTGAACCTCTTTCAGCCGCTGGGCAACGGCAAGATTCCTATCTACGTCGTCACCCAGGCCAACGAGGCCATCTACGCGCGCCTAAACCCGGAACTTGTCTACGCGTGGCTGCGCGCCATCGGCGTGAACGACTTGCCGGAGTGGAACCCCGCAGGCGACTTGAAGCTCGGAGCTCACATCCTGGAGAGCGCTGCACCGTTCGGAAAGTACTTCTCGGACCTGGAGCCGGGACCGGCAAACACCTACCGATACGTCTACACGCTGCTGCACACTTATGCACACACGCTGATGAAGGCGGTCGCGGAGTTCTCGGGGCTGGACATGGGCAGCCTCGGGGAGTACCTGTTCCCAGCGGATCTGTCTTTCGTGGTCTACCGCAACGGAACGACGATGGACCTTGGGAACCTATCGGCGCTCTGGCGCAACTACAACACGGTGTTTCTTGAACACATATTGGAGCCGAGGACGCTGATGTGCGGCTCGGGCAGCTTGTGCGATGCCGACGGAGGCGCATGTCCGAGCTGCATCGTTATTCCAGAGACCTCCTGCGTCGCCGCAAATTGGCTACTGTCACGCTCGGCGCTTCGCGGCGGGCTTGCTCCTCGTGAGGATGAGGGCAGGCAGCAAGGCAAGCGCATCGTCGGCTATCTCGACATCACGACAGCCAGGGTGGCCTCCGATGCCACGAGCTGATGAGCTCTTGTGCGACTCACACTTCACACCGAGGTGCTTAAGCCTGTACTCAACTGGACTGGTGACGGCAAGTAACCCGCGGAGGTACGAAGACCGAACACTCTCGTGGTTTTGCACCCTAGGTCCATTCGAGAACTCGGTTCATGAGCGTCCACCAGCAGCCCACGGTCTTCGGGAGGTGATCTGCATCATCGAACCTGCCGCGTTGAACGAGGCATCCGCCCCCGAACTCCGTGGGAGCCGTCGGGTCCGGTTCAATGTAGACAGTGTTTTTCTCATCCACCTCATTCAGGCGCTGAGTGACCGTGATGCACTGCATGTATATGACCGCCACGCCGCCATGAGCAAAGCTGCGAATCCACTCATGAATATTCTGGCGTGCAAACCAATCCAGACTACCGATGGCCATTAGCGCGACGATATCGTCGATCACTACGCACTCAGTCCCTTCTGGCATGGAAGCTGTGAGCGCATTGCGCCCTTCAGCATGCTCGATTTCCACCGGGGTCAGCTCACGATCAAAGCTGGGCTGATAGATCATCAGATTGTTTCTGACATGTTCTCGCGCAGTCGCGTCCAAGGTATCCGCATGTTGGTGAAATCGCAACTGCTCCGAGTGCGCTTCGGCGGAGGCACTCAGGTACCAGGTTTTTCGAGGACGTGTGGCATCGAAATGACCCAGGCACTTCGTACCACCTGCGATAGAGCAGACGATGTTCACCGTCAGCCGCCTCACGTCAACCCCGGGGGCCACGGCGACATGGGTTACCGCTGACTCTTCAAAAAGGCCGTCAAACATCATGAGAGGTGCGGGGAGTTCCGCGCTAAGCCAGTCAGCGCCACTGATCGAGCTAACTTTCTTGAGCTCCCCAGATTCGTCTTCGATCCTCATGCGCGATCTCCAGAGGGTTTGCGCGACTCCTCTTGAAGCGGGCGACCGGCAGCCCAAATGCCGTGCAGCCCCGCCTGGGCAAGTTTGTACAACTGAGCATCACGCTCGGCGGCCTGATCTTCGAGCCACTGCATCCATTCGCTCTTAAGCCAATACGAGGTGCTGTTGCGCTTGATGGCACCGTTGACAGCGGGATACTTGATGGGTGCCGGCGCCAAGCCCGCTTGGATGAGCTCGTACAACTTGGTTTTGCGCAGCTTGGTCAATTCCAAGACTTCGGGCAAGCGAAGCAGACCGGCATAAATAGGGCCGTGGTCTTCCACAGCTTGATCAATCACAAAGGGCATCTTTCTCTCCGTTTGGGGAAAGAAGTGCCCAGAATCACGCGGACGACCCCTCTCCCCCCGTTTGACACAGGTTGGAATGGGTCACGCCCCTGGATTAAATTGCGTGATGCGGCACAGTCACATCGATCCAAAAATCAAAGCAAACACGACTCGCCGTATATTGATGCCTAGGCAGATTTAAGCCACGTCTTATGCGACGGTAAGGCTGCGGTCAACTTCGGAAAGCACATGAGCGCTACACACCCATGTGAGTTGACTTATCAGTCACGCCCTGCTAGCCCAAAAAGCTTTTATTTTTCAACGGCTTACACAGGTTCTTGGCGGAGAGTGTGGGATTCGAACTAGTGCCGACGCGGCGCGGATGATGCCGGCTCTATGTGCCTCCCTTCGGATTTGTTCCAGTGGGTTTGCTACACCGTCATACCAGCAGGCCACGGCTCACCACGCGAGCGATAGCGGCTACCTTGTTAGCCACGGACAGCTTCTCGATCACCTTCTTCATATGGAACTTGATTGTGTTGGGGGAAACCTCCAGGAGGATGCCGGCCTCTTCTGATGTCTTGCCATCCGCCGTCCAGCGCAATACCTCGAGCTCTCGGTCGGACAGGAGGGGAAAGTCGTCAGGCTCTTCCCTTCGAACCTGAGCCGACAAGTGTCGGTGGGCGGCATCGGCGAGCAAGTGAAGCTGATAGCCGAGGATTGCAAGTTCCGAGGACGTGAGCTTTTCGTGGGACCTAGCGACTGTCAGCATGCCTACGCAGCCATCTGCATCGAAGAACGACTGAGCCCATCCGTAGCGCAACCCGCATTCTCGCGCCTCGTCCCAGAGCTGAGGGGCGCTCCTGAAGAGTTCGGTGCTCCAGACTAGCGGTGCATGGGATCGCAAGCCGTGCGCTACGCTTGGGTCAATGCCCAGGTAACCCGCCTCCTGGTAGCGCTGCTGCCAAGCCGTACTGTAGTTGTTGATCATGCGCGTCTTAGGGCGCGTAAACGAGTCAAAAATTCTGACGCCGTAGGCGCAACGTTCGAAGCCAAGCCGTCGCGCGTACCGCGCGATCACGTCGAACTTGGCCTGTAGGTTGTTGGCGCGGACCAGTGCCCTCTCCATGTCCAGGAAGAATTCGAAAGTTGAGGCGAAGTCCTCATTCACTCGAGGCTTGTAGAGCCGAAGGCTGCCGCCAGGGCGTCGCTCAAGGAATGGCAGATTCCTTTTCTTGCGCATGGATGGGTTCCTTTTCGAATGTGATGCCGGACTCTTGATGTGCTGCTGTGGGCCCGTTGCTTTCTTGGTTCAGTCTAGAAAGGACGTTCTCGCAGCACAGCGACAAAACTTCCACCCTTTCCGCCAATGCTTAAGCGCGGGCCACGCGTCGAAGAGTTGCGCTGCGCACGATGAATACCTTTGTGCGGCTGACAATGAGGAAGTAGGCAGGAAAGCTGATATCGATGTGACAGGAAGGCCCTCGTCGCAGCAGACCGCGTGAAGCAGCCGCACTACGCCATGCTTCTTCTCAGGGCTCCACCACGCGGGGACTGCAGGAGCCCGAGCAACAGGCGCGCGGGATCAGCCGGGTCGAGCAAACGATGCCTGAGCCAGTTCACCGGGGGAACACCCGGCACGTAAATGCGCTAACGCCGTGCGTACTCACAAACTCATCGCCTCGTACGCCGCGTCATGCCTGAAGCCAGCGAAGATTCACCAGCTTGCGCAGCACTTCCCACCATGCTGAGCACGGCCATTCGTGCATGACATCCAGAGGCTCGGAAATGTTTTGAACGACTCGCACGTTCCGCGCATGTACACACGCCGCTGTTCCCTGCCCTACATCCTCAAGGAGGAAGTTCGCTCTACCAGCCCGAAACAATGGCGTGATGTCGAGCCAGGTATGGCGAACGAGTCAGGCAACGCGATCACAGCCGTCGGCGCTCTCACTGCTGCTGAGGCCAAGTAGCGCCGGAGCTCGACACCGACGTTCTGCTTTACCTGGCACTCTGCGGTCGCACCGAGTGCCCGCTGGACTCCGTATCTCAAATGCCATCAACTGGGCAGTAGCACGGCCCTCGGCTCGTCGGTTTCCGCCATGGGCCGCGGTGGAAGCTCAGCGTTCTTCCGAGGATTCGACTTCTCGCTGTTGACCTGCCTCGGCCACCTCGGGCACGGTCGGCGCCGGTGCGGCGTCGATCAGGTGAACGGGGATGAGCTCGACCATCTCTCGGGCTTCCTCTGGTGAGCAGGTGAGCCAGCGATCAATGTCGTGCTCCTCGATGGCGACGACCGAGCGCTTGTCCTGCACCTCGAGTGACCTCTTTGTCGCCTTGTCGACCTCTGGCTTGTGCATCCTGGCCATGATCGGGTGGAGGTTGGCGTTGATCGTGATCATGGTGAAGCTCTCCCACATCTCACCGGTCTCGCGGTCCAGCCAGGGGCTCCACAGGCCCGCGAGCGCCCAAGGGCGGCCGTCGGTGCGTTTGAAGCGCCACCACACGTTGGCGCCAGTTTCCCAGCAGGGCTCATCGAAGCTGTCGGCGAGGATCACGCAGCGCCGGCTGTGGGCCCATGCATCCTTGAAGGTCGGCTTCTTCTCGATCCCATCGAACCGGGCGTTGTAGGTCGACAGCCGCTGGGACTTCGTCTCGCCTTTTCGCGGCTTGTTTTGGGGAATATGGCTTGGCGAGTGCGCTGGGATCAGCCCCCACTGCCCTGCCACCAACTCACGCGTGTACTCGGTGCGCTCGCGATCGCGGCGGATGAAGACGCCGGTGGCAAGCGGCCGCATGCTGCGCATCCAGCGCTCAGCGCTGCGCGCGCCGATGTACCAAGCAGCTTCGATCTCGCGGTCTTCGGGGGTGATGTAGCGGGTGCACATGGCTTGGCTGAATTCTGCGCTCGGGAACCCATTGACGGTCGGGTTGCGGCGGGTTGATACTGTATTTTTATACAGTTATTGGAGATAGTCCATGGCCATCACCCCGCCCCTGCCCGGCGCCGAGTCGGCGCTCGACAACCCCGTATCCGATGGGGAGTTCATCCGCCTTGCAACGCGACGTGACGCCAAGCGCGATTGGACCCGGCGCTTCAGCGACGAGTACCAGCGTCTGCATCAGGGCCGCGTCGATATCGAATACCTGACGTTCGAAGCCCATGCGGTGTACCCCTTCCTGAGCCACCGGCCTCCCGAGGAGTGTGCGCGTCAGCGCTTCGGCTTCGACACGGGCGCGGACCGCTTCGAGGTCCAAGCGGAGCAGAAATTCCGCACCCTCGCCGGCAACATCGGCCTGATCGACCACGGGCAGCCGCTTCCGGAGGATCTCAAGGAATTTGCGCACGGCGTGGCGGAGCTCTGCGCAGCCTCCGCGGAGCAGTACCGCCATCCGCGAGACGGCAGCGCTGGCGATCACATCCGGGCGACCTTCTGTGCGCTGCCCTTTTGATGGACAAGTTGGCGGCTTCTCTGTGTGTCCGAAGCAGGCTGCAGGCCCGAGAGCCTGCGTCGTTCCAGGGAGTCCGCACTCGCCACCGCTTAGCGGGTGTTTTCTTTCGACGCAAGCGATCCGTCGTTTGCCGCTGGCGCGCAGCGCGAGCGGGCGGGCGTCGTTGCTTCGAGATCGCAGTGAGGGCCTCATTTCCCCGCGACCTGTCGTGTTGACCTCAACCTTCTTCATCGACAACCCGACCACACAGAAGGCACGAAGCCTTGACTGGATGCGCCATGAACAACACTGAACTTTTTGAGGTCGAGGCGGCAGTCGACGCGCCGCTGAACTTCGACATCCTGCTGCAGCCGCACCGCGTTGCCTTCATTGCCAAGCTCCTGGACTACCCGCACGCCACGGCCGATGTGGTGCGTGTGTCCGAGCAGCGCTTCACGCGTGAGCTCGAGCGCCAGCTCGGCGAGGATGTGGTGTCGGCGCTGCGTGCCTACCAAAACGCCTACGAGTCCAGCGGTGCGGATCTCACGAAGGACGAGTTGGCGCTGGCGCAACGCTGGGCCAAGGCCTATGACGCCGCACGAACCGCGGGCTTCCGAGATCTCGGGGACACCGACGAGGCGTTCTTCGAGGTCCGGCCGGTTTGAAGTGGACATCCAGGGCGAGTACGCGGCCATGGCCAGACGGGCCGGCGAGCTGGCGCCGGACGAGCCACTGCGCCCTACCCTCCTTGAATTTGCCGAGCTCGTGGTCGGCATGTGTGCCGAAATCGGCCAACACTATGGTGACTGGGACCGCAACGCTGGCGATCACATCCGGGCGGTCATGTACGACGTGCCCGGTCTTCTCCCTCCACCTCGACAATCGCCGGATGAGCCAAGCTGATTTTTTCCTGTCCGAGACCTCCGTGCTCGTCACACCCGTCTGGTACAGCGACGAGGTGCAAGACACGCGCGAGCTGCCGATGGCGCCGGGCGACTACAAGGTGACGCCTGGTGCGCGTTGGTCAGTCACGTCGCTCAAGGACGGTGCGACGGTTTACGAGGGCGTCGGTCCCGTGGTGATTCGACGCGCCAACAGCGCGTGATCCCATTGAGCCGATGCGTCTCTCTTGATTGAGACACTTGTTGCACAGGATTCAAGCTAACGGCCTTCGTCCTTAGCCGCAGGCTTCGCTCAGGAAGCGGCCGCGAGCCGCGGCTGCCACCCACGCTGCACTGGCCATGTTGCATCTAGCATATCGATGCATTCTTGCCCGAACGGGTCGTCAGGCGACAGCGGCCCCTCCGCGCTCGACCTTGGCCTTGCCGGCAGGACGAGGCTGCCGCTTGCGCGCAACGCCAGACGCGCGCGTGCGACGCGGCGCCGACGGTTTGGCAAGGGAGCTCAGACTATCAAGCATGATCACAGTGCCCGTTTCAGTTCTGACAGCTACGGCCAGTTCTCCGCCCATTGCTTCTATGTACTTGCGCAATGTAGAGAGCAGCAGGTCCGAACGCTTCTCCAGCTGAGCTACAGCGTTTTGTCTGACATTGAGAACGCGCGCCACCTCCTCCTGGGTCTTGACCAACGCAGCGCGGACCTCCGCCAATGAATCCGCATGACGAACCATCTCCTCTGCCAAGACGGTCGCTTTGCTCTGGATGAGCTTCTGATCCTCGACGGAAAACTCTTCGATGATGCTTCGCAGCGTGGTGCTCATGTCGATTCCTTCTTGTCCTTGGCGAGTTTCTTCAGGTGGGAGTCGAACTTGTCGGCCATGTTGAGCAGAGCCTTGTAGAACGCCGCCTCGTCCTGCCCCTGCTTGTCGCCGGCTACCAGCACATAGGCTTTTCGCTGCGGACCGAAGGCGAAGGCCGCCCGCCAGATCTCCGAGCCGTTGTGAGCTTTGAAGCGCAACTCCTTCATGTTGGCATGCTTCGATCCATTGAGCGTGTCGACATGGGGTCGTCCCGTCTTCGGTCCCGCCAACTCGATGCCGCTATCAGCGTGCGCGGCCTCGACCATGGGAAATTGGTGTGCCAGCCGTCCAGACCATCTAAGCGCCGGAAGAACCTCTCATTGCACTGGGTGGCCGGGGCCGGCTTTTTTCGCTCGCTCATGCCGCCATCGAGAATGGACTGCGCCGAGTCTGCTTCGCGATGTCTACCAAAGAGGCAACGATAGGACGAAATCTGTGGTCGGACTGGGTGAGCCTTGGCGTTCGCCGTTGGTCCAGGGTTGCCGCCTTCTGCCCAACGAAACAACGTGGTCGCACAGCGCTCCAGCGCTGAGGGTCGAAGTTGCGTCCGAATCTCATGTTGGCAATGCCCCCCGCTTCTAATCTGACTTGCCTATGCCCTTGGGCGCGTGAAGTTAGTCTTCACCCTTCGATGTTGCGGAGGAAGACGGCGGCGAGCATCGCCGCAGCCCGCTTGTCGCTCGCGAGGTCCTCAACGGACAGGCAGGGTTCATCGTCGAGCGAGAGATCGCGGACTTCAACGACGTACTTCAGCACCAGGTCTTGGTCGGTCATGGCCTCCCCGCTTTTCCCGAGGAGCCATCGGTTCACCTCCTCCCGGGATGCCACATGGAACACGGCACGGACCGGACGCGACACGCGCACGCGGTCGTCCAACTGCCTTGGCAAATCGAAAACCTGCGAGATGGTGTCTGTCATGGGCAACCTCTCCGGAGGGCGTTTCCGGCTGATCCAAACGGTGGTCACGCACGCGAGGCGCACTTCTTCCGCCGGTCTCAACCCGCGCACCGAGACAATGTAATCATTTGGTTGCAATGCTAAGCCCAATGAAACAAAATGCAATCAAATCACAGGTGCTGCGCCTCGCGACCGGCATCAAGGGAAGAAAAGCGCGCCATGTGTGATGCGCCTCACCATGGCCACGACAAGCGAGGGACCCGTCACGCTTGTCGGCAACGATGGACGCAACTCTTCTCTTTGCGAACATGTCTTTCTTCTCCGCCTGCGACTGCACTGCCAATCACCTGGGACGCGTGGAGCGACGGGGGTGGATGCGCTTGTTCTCTCAGCGTCGCCTGTATCAGTGCTCGAGCTGCCGAAAGCTGCAACTGCTGCCCGAAGAGGCAGTCAACCGGGCCAAGGCGGAATACGCCTCGCGCGAAGCCATGCCGAATCGACGTCCGCGTTCCGCGGCGGCTTGATCGTCAAGGCCAGCAGTTATTGCCAGAGTACCGCTGGGAGTGGGTGCTCACCGGCCGTGACCCTTTCATGTGCGCGCTGGTGCTGGCCCTGAGATGGGCCTTGGGCCAAGTCACGCTGGATCGGCGCGGGGCCGCTACGATGCTGCGCGGCTGCGCCCAGCAGCCCAAAAGAGGCACTCCGGGCAGGGTGGTGTTCCGCGCGATCGCGGGCCTTCCCCCTGCCCGCCCATCCGACGCGCAGCATGACCATTTTTCGCTTTGTCCCAGCACTCGCAGCGTTGCTCGCCCTGACTGTGGTGGAGCCTTCGCCGGCGTCGGCTCAAGGCTTCGACCTCGCGGCCCAGGTCCGCGACAAGGCCGCACTGGCCGTGTCCCAGTTTCAGGCGCGCGCCGGCGGACGGCTCGATTACTCCGAACAAAGTCTGGCCACCGTCGAGGAGATGTTGGCGGAGGCGTCACCATATGCCAAGGAGATGCCGCCTGCGGATGTGAAGGCCTTGGTCGAGCTGATGGGGTCTTACATCCTCGAAGTTGGGCGTCGACAACACGGTGGCACCTACCAGTGGCATGAAGCCCGGTCGCAGCCCGTCCTGGTCGTCGGGCCACCGAAGTTCAGCGTGGCGATGATGACCTTCGACAAAGTCAGGGCAAGACTGTCGGGTGACCCGGCGGACAGCATAGTTTTCTTCTACGAGGGATTTTCCGCGCGAGCCAATGCCGCCTCGCCGGGCACGGACGCCCTCTATGTCTGAGCCAACGACGAATTCCACCCGTTTGTGCCGCGAACCAGCTGCGGCCGGGAGAGCGTCGAGACACGACATGCTGGATCGCCGGCTCTTTCAGCGCCCATGGTCGGGCGAGTCCAGTCAGTTCACCATGGGCAGTGGCTCGCGTTTCGGCCGCCGTCGGCTGAGGACGCAGGCGCCGACGGCCTCTCGCCTCATGGACGGGTTGTTGATTTTCCGTCGAATACTGACTTCCGGCTGGACAGCATGTCCGAGGTGTTCATCAAGGATGCGCCGCCACGGAGCCCGCCGGTTGCCAAGCAGATACGCTGTCAATTCAGAACTCGACAAACTGCGCGCGCAGTACCGTGATGCATGAGGCTCTAACAGCGGCCTTACCCCTCACGGTGTCGCCACTGTGAGACCTCGCCCTGGTGTCAGAGCCAGGGTCTTAAGCCCGACCAGGCCATGCCTGGTCGAGTTTCTTTTGGGGAGGGTGCTGGGATCGGCGCGGCCAAAGAAAAAGGGCCCGAAGGCCCTTTCCTTGACAGCCCGAGGGCTATCGCTGCGAGGCTCTGTTACCCCTGCTGGTGTGCAGGACCTGTTTACAGGCAGCTAGTTCGTATACGCACTCGCTCTCGAACTGTCTTTGATTGGTCATGATAACAGTTGGGGGGGCGCCGACGTTCTGCACACCTTGAAGCAGGTCTTTGAGTACCTTGGGAACAGGCCAGTTGCACCAGGGGGATGTTCGCCCCCCAACGCCGAGATGAAGGCTGTCCTCTCCTTCGATCGGCCGGTTGACTGCGCCCGGGCTCCTACATCAATAGCTGCTCTGCGCGCTTAGGCTTGTCTTCAGCCGGCCATGGCCTGCATGGCTGGCGCGACCGACGACATGGAGTGCCTTCGATGAGATCCGAGAAACAGAAGATGCTGGCCGGCGAGCTTTATGACGCGGGCGACGCCGAGCTTCAGGGTAACCTGGCGGCGACCCGGGAGTGGCTGGTGCGCTACAACGCCGCGCTGGGCATGGCCACCGCCGATCGACGCGTGCTGCTGGCCGAGCGGCTGGGCTCGGTGGGAGATGGCTCGACGATCCGGCCGCCCTTTCACTGCGACTATGGCTTCAACATCCATCTGGGGTCGGGCGCGTTCCTCAACTTCGGCTGTGTCATCCTGGATGTGGTGGAAGTCCACATCGGGGACAAGACGCAAATCGGGCCCAACGTGCAGATCCTGACCGCGGACCACCCGCGCACCGCTGCGGAACGCGAGACCGGCCTCGAGTTCGGCCGCCCTATTCGGATCGGGCGCAACGTATGGATCGGGGGCGGCGCCATTTTGTTGCCCGGCATCACGGTAGGTGATGATGCGGTCATCGGAGCCGGGAGCGTGGTCACCCGCGACGTGCCTCAAGGCGCGACGGTGGTCGGGAACCCCGCGCGCATCAAAGCCCAGACCTCGCCCGCTCGCTCATAGCCCTGGCGGGCATCCGGAGGTTGGGTGCATTCGCAACCGATGCCATGACTGCGGCTTTGCGCAAAGCCAGAATGGTCACGGGTGCACGTCGTCTCGAAACGCAGGCCGCTTATGCGGAGCGACACCGCCCTCCGCCAACTTGCCATCTAACTTTTCTCAGCCTGCGCGAGGGTCCGCCGAGGGCACTCCATCGTGCCGGCTGGGCGCGGCACGATGCAACCTGAATCCAGAACCGGCCTCAAGCCGTCATTGCTTCAGTCTTCGCAAAGCAGCATCAACGTCTCGTTGTCGCTGGGACTGCACCTTCGCGCCCCTCTTCTCCCGTTTGGGGGCATGCGATTGGTATGTGACCATCTTTGCAGGCGCTCTACGAACCACGATGGAGCAGTGAGTCACGGCGAGACGGTGTCGCATGCAAGACGCACTGCAACACCGTCAAGCATTGCTTACCAGGCGTAGCCGACCTGCACCCGCGTGGCCACGTGGTTGGCGCTGCCGCTGGTTCCGGTCGACACGCCCAGCCCGAGGTTCAGGCGCTCGCTGACCTGGTAACCGAAGGCCATGCCCAGCGCGGAGGCGCCCGCGTAGTTGCCGACCGCGGCGCCCACCCAGCGCTGTCCGGGCGCGAGCATGGGGATGCTGGGCATGGCCAGCGCCGACGCGATGCCCTGAGCGGCGAAGCTGCGGAGCTCGTTGGTCGCGGTGGCGACGGCTTGCTGCATCTGGCCGACGTTGACGGCATCGCTGGGCAGCACGCCCGGCGCGACGTTGGTGATGGTGCGTGCGAGCCCGGTAGCCTGGTTGCCCACCGACACGCTGTTGTCGCGCGTGGCGACCGACCCCTGGCCTAGTGCCACGGCATTGCGGCCGGTGGCGAGCGTGTTGGCGCCGAGCGCGACCGAATCATTGCCGAGGGCCTGGGCGTTGTTGCCGACCGCGGTGGTCGGATCGGCCAGCGCGCGCGCGCCCGCGCCGATGGCGACCGAGCCCGCATGGCTGGCCTGCGCGCCGTTGCCGACCGCCACGGTGTCGTTGCCGTTGGCCTGCGCATTCGGGCCGAAGGCGGTGGCGCCCTGGCCAGTGGCGCTCGCGCCCGTGCCGCAGGTGACGTTGCCGCCCGAGAAGCTGCACAGCCCGTTCGAGAACGCCTGATTCATGAGCGTCTGCAGTGCCATGACCTGCTGGCTGGTGAAGTTGTTCGCGCTGGTGATAGCGCCTTGCTGGGCCTGCTGCACTTGGCCCACGTTGGCCGCATCGGTGAGCGCCGCGCCGGCACGCACGTTGCTGATGGTCGAGCCTGCGCCGCCGTTGGCGTTCAGTTGCAGGTTGGTCCCGCCCGCGCTGTATTGTGCCGAGTTGTTCGCCACGCCCAGGGCGGTGTTCGCCGTCGTCTGAGCCGCGCCTGCAGCTGCAACGCCTGTGTTGGCCGTCGTTTGTGCCGCGGCGGCCGCGCTCACTGCGGTGTTCGCAGTCGTCTGTGCGTTGGCAGCCGCAGCCACGCCTGTGTTTGCCGTCGTCTGCGCAGCCGCAGCAGCAGCGACGCCGGCGTTGGCAGTCGTCTGCGAAGCGGCAGCCGCGGCCACGCCCGTATTCGCCGTCGTCTGCGCGGCCGCAGCAGCGGCAACACCGGCATCAGCCGTGGTCTGTGCGTTGGCAGCCGCGCCTAGAGCCGTGTTCGCGGTTGTTTGGGCATTGGCAGCAGCGGCCACGCCTGTGTTGGCAATCGATTGTGCAGCCGCGGCCGCGCTCACCGCCGTGTTGGCCGTGGTCTGTGCATTGGCGGCCGCGCCCAGTGCGGTGTTCGCGGTCGTTTGTGCGTTGGCAGCAGCAGACACGCCTGCGTTGGCCGTCGTCTGGGCGTTGGCGGCCGCGGCAACCCCGCTGTTCGCCGTCGTCTGTGCAGCGGCGGCAGCGGCAACGCCTGAATTCGCGGTCGTCTGCGCGTTGCCGGCTGCAGCGAGGGCGTTGTTCGCGGTGTTGTTGGCCGTGTTTCCCACGCCGAGAGCCACGCCAGCCAGGTTGTTGGCCGTGTTGGCTGTCTGCTGGGCACCGAAGGCTGCCTTGTCTGCCGTCATGGCGGCAGCAAACGCGCTGTCGGCAGTGGACTGCGCGTTGGTGGCGGCGCCCTGAGCTTTGCTTGCCGTCGCCTGTGCGGCATTCGCGCTGGACTGCGCCACCCCTGCCGCCGCAGACGCGCCTTGCGCGGTGCTCAGCGCATTATTTGCCGTATTGTTCGCCGTATTGCCGACGCCGAGGGCCACACTGGCCACGTTGCTGGCGGAGTTGGCTGTTTGCTGCGCGATGAACGCGGCCTTGTCAGCTGCTTGCGCCGCTGAAACAGCGCCGTCAGCGGTAGTTTGTGCATTGCCGGCCGCGCCCAGCGCTTTGCTGGCGGTGGCCTGGGCGTTGTCCGCGGCAGCTTGCGCCGTGCCTGCTGCCGTCGTTGCTGTCTGCGCCGTGCTCAGCGCATTGGTGGCCGTGGTCTGAGCCTTGTTGCCGACGTCCAGTGCAGTGCCCGCAATGGAGTTTGCTGCGTTTGCAGACTGCTGGGCTGCGTTGGCATCTTTGCCCGCCTGACCCGCAATCGCCGACGCAAATTCAGCGGTGGCCTTCGCCTCGTTCGCGGTCTGCTGCACGCTGAACAACTGACCGCCAGTGACGGCGTCCGTGCTGCCACTGGCAACGTTTCCTGAAGCGACATTGGTGAGCGTACGGGTCACACCATTGCCACCAACCGACACGGTGTTGGCTGCGCTGGCCACGGAGCCGGCCCCCAAGGCAACGCTGTTGGTCGCAGCACCAGTGACTTGGCTGCCAGCGCCCAACGCAACGCCGCTGGCGGCCGCGGCGCTTGCGCCACTTTGCGTTCCAGACGCGCCACCAATCGCCATGCTCGATTCGCCCGAGGCGACTGCACCTTGTTTTCCGCCAGACGCACTTCCAATCGCGATTGCCGACGCGCCGCCAGCCTGCGCGCCGGATGCAGAGCTGCCGCTGCCCACAGCAATAGATCCTGTTCCAGCAGCAGCAGCACCTGCACCGCCAGCGGCCGCTGTTCGACCATTCGAACCTGCGTCGCCCGATCCCCCCGCGCCGATGGCCGTCGCTCCAGCGCCGCTTGCCACGGCACCAGCTCCTCCGTTGCCGCCGGTTCCGCCGGTCGTCGCACCGCCACCGTTGCCTCCGGTGCCGATCGCCGTCGTGCCCAACCCGCTTGCGGTCGCGCCTGCGCCCCCAAGTCCGGCGGTTGCCCCATTGCTTGCAGAGCCGCCTGTGCCGCCAGCACCGATCGCTGAAGCGTTCGATCCAGCGCTTGAGCCGCTGCCACCCGAGCCAGCAACCCCACCTGAAGTTGCAGATCCTCCATTGCCCCCGGCGCCTATGGAAGTCGCAGCATCCCCAGCCACAACAGCCGCGGAACCGCCCGCGCCAGCGGTGCCGCCGCTATTTGAGCCGCCAGCACTACCAGATGCCCCCAAATTCAGATTGGCGCCAAAGGCAGTGCTGGAAGCCAGCAGAACGGTGAGAACGGCGGATGCGGCAGCGGTGCGGCGGAACTTCGAATTAGTCATGTCTCTTCGGTTGTAAATGTTTCAGAAAGATACATCATAAAACACATACATAGAACTTTGGCGCTAATCGGAGGATGGCTGTGAGGAAAAACACAGAGAACCTTCTCTGCCCTGCCGCAGCGCCCGTGTGCCTGTGGTTCGGAACCACAGCTGGTCAACGACAGCGAGCGAGCCTTGGCTTAAAGGGCGGGGGCGTGCTGCTGACGGGCGGGCGGGTGCATTGCCAGTCCGCGGGATGTGTTGGGGGAAGCCTCGCTTCACTGGGACGCTTGGGCGTGGAGCTACCAGCTACAAGGTCGACAGCACAGGCAACGCTCAGAATTGGCTGGAGCTCTTGCTCCACGGTTGGCTTGACGAAGAAGAGCTGGTGAGCGTGGGGGGCCTTTTGCGCGCGCGGGCCGGCTTGGGACAAAACACCGGTCGCGACCCGCAAGCGGTCTTGACCTGTGGCGCGCTGTGGGACGGTCCGGTCGCGCTCACAGCGGACTGAACGGTCGCCCGATGCTGGGTGCATGGATCGACTGGCGTTGGGGGACTACTGCCTGTCGTGATCACTTGCTGTCGAGGCTTGAACCCGCCGCTGGTGACTGGCTGGAAACGCGAAGGCGAGATCTCGGCCGGCTCACCCTAATCGACGGCGCCGTCGTGGCCTACACAGCGGATTCGGCAATGTGGGCGCCTCTCTCGTATGCGTACAAGCGTGCAGTCGTTCAGCTTCGGCCACTGCTTGGAGCGCCTATGCCCTGTCTCCTGTCATTGGGAGCTGCGCGCCGCACGCAATAATCATCCATGCTATTTTTCGATGCACAAACCCCTCATGCAAAAGCAGGTTCACCGGATCTCCTGATAAATCAATGACTTAGCGCACACTTTTGATGCCGGCGAGTGGCGGCTTACTTTGTTCAGATTCACTCTCAAGGCGGCGCTTCGTGCTCCGATGATTACTTTAGGATGAATCAATGCGGCGCTGCATGGTGAGTCGTTTTGGCTTTACCAATGGGAATGTGGCGCAGCGGGGCCGACGTCCCATTCTCGAGCTCCACGGATCACTGCACCAAGTCCGCTGCGCTTGCTGGGTTGAGCGAACAAGTGCACTGACGACCGAAAACGTCATGGCGCTCTCGCGCCACCAGGATTCCGCAGCTGATTTGCGTGTAGAGTAAGTGCGCACTTTTATCTAAGCAACTGCGTTCGGACATGACGGATGTGCGCGAGGGAGCGCTTTCCGTCTAGAAAATAGTAGCTGCTGGGACACAACGCCATTGGAGCTGGAGCAGGGAAAATGCCGGTGCTAGCTACGCGAGGCGCTTGACAGCAATCAGCGTCTCTAACCGTCGCTATTCCGAGCTCATGGCGGCAGTCAGGACGAAGGTTTGGCGCCGCACAACTGGATGTCAGTGGCGTCGGATGATTGAATCAAGACGCGATGCAGTGACTCTGTTGCGACTTCGACAGCTCAGAGTTAAGGGGAAAAGTACGCGGCGAACTTTGAATTTTCGTCCGCCGACCATGTTCGGGGGCCCGTCCCGAAGGAAGCAGTAGCAACTACGACACACGGCAGTTCAGGGCCGAGTAAAGCACGGACGGTTTGCTCGCTCTCGCCCCTCATGGATCGAAACGCGTCCCGGGCTGCGATGTGGCCTGGAGGTACTGCTGCCAAGCCACCAAGTGGTGGGCAAAGTGTTCGGCAAGCACCGATGTGCGAGATTGTTCACCGCTTAAAGAAAGTTGGACGCATCACACCCCGAGCTAATCCATCTTGGGTTTAGGGGGTGTGGTTCGGAACCACACCCCACCATGGTCGCTTGCAGCCGCGCTAGATCTACAAAATTTCGCATGTTGGAGGCGGCTCGTCCTAGTAGTTGTGCGGTCGGATCCTTGCGCAGCGTGCTCCGCCGCGGGTGCAAACGGGCAGGCAAGTCAACGTGATTCTTGTTATCCACCAGGGAAGGTTGAACGCTTGCAACTAGGCGATCGGAGCCAAGTTTCGCCATCTCTGTGGTCTTCTCGCATCGCTCGGCAGCCGTGCGAGCGATGCGGTCAGACTTAACGCCAAGGCGCACGAGCTGGTGCCGAGCGTGAGAGCCGCACACCCGTTGCGCAGTGATCTCGAAATCGCCATCCAACCGGGTTCAAGCAAGGGATGTGGTTTGGAACCACAGCCGAGGGATTGGTCGGGTTATTTGACGGCACCCCAGGGTGACTGGATTTCGGCCGGAAAGCATTCTGGCGGACGCCCGTTGGCCTATGGCAGTTCGGCCTCTGAACGGGCTGGAGTCCCAAATAAACAGAACCGATGCGGCTTCGCAACTCCCGGGACGAACTCCTACTGATGTGCAGCCCAAAGCACTTTCGGGTCTCCGTTGGGGCCCCCGGGACGGCCGGCAGGGCTCCGGCGTACGCGCGAACTGTCGTCCCATGAACTCCTCTTGGCCACAAGGTGGGGCGGGTGTGGTTCCGAACCACACCCTGAGTTTGTCCGATGAATTGGAGCATTCGAGGCGGGGTCCTCACGCTGACGAGTAGATCGCTACGCGGACTTGGTAGCTTCCCTCCCGCTGACCAGCCTTCCGTTGCGTCGATCAGGACACTTCGAGCGGCGAGATTCCCCAGACTCATCTGTGCGTACGCCCTGCCCCAAACGTCGCGGCCCTCGTGCACAGCTTCCGCCCCGCGCCCCATTCCGCTTTACCCTTCACGATCGGACAGCGTTGGACTGAGACATCGCTGGTTGCCGGGTGCGAACCGCGGAGGCGCAAAGTGCAAGCGACAAGAAAAAAGGGGTGTGGTTCGGAACCACACCCCTCTGCTGCCTGGCGCCGCTGCCTGTGGCGCCCTGCCTACTCGTTCTGCAGGAACTCGGCCAACAGCTTCTCCAGGGACGCTCGCCGCTCAACTGAAAGCGGCACATGGATACGCACATTCGCCCTTCCGTCCGCGTCGAAGCTCAGCGTTGCTGCCTTCTTATTCTTGACCGTCAACGTGTGGGGTTTTGCATCGACCTGAAGTTCGGTATCGGCGACCAACAGCTTGGCCAGCACTTCCTTGGCGGCCGGACGCGAGGGTTGGGTCAACAACTTCTCGGCCCGGGCCCGCACGCCGTCCGCGTCCGACTCGAGCGCGCGGTTGAGCAAGGGCGCCCAGCGCAACTGGATCTCCAGTGGTGAGCGGAAGGCAGCGACAACTTCGTCCGGAAGCCGCGCCAGCGCGAGAGACTTGCCCACGTTGCTGTGATCAATGCCCAGCGCCGTGGCCAAGGCGCGGTTCGAGGTGAAGAGGCCCAGGTCCAGCGCGCGCCGGTACATCATCCCCTGCTCCCACGGCGACAAATCCTGGCGCTCGCGGTTCTCGCGCTCCATCTCGACGAAGAGCGACCGATCATCGAGGTTGTCGATGACCGCCAGCACGGGAAGGCCGAGCTGCGTACACGCCTCGAGACGCCGGTGGCCAAAGACCACCTCGTAGTCGAACTCGCCGCCCGGCTTGCTGGCCGGACGCACCTTGATCGGCTGCACATTGCCGCCCGATTCCTGGATCTCGCGCTTGAGCCGTTCGAAATCCTCCCCCACAAAACTGCTCTCATGGCGGTTCGCATAGCGGCTGCGTCCGATGCGCTTCGGGTCCAGGTGACGCGTCGCGCGAGCGCCCTCCCAGCCGTCGAGCTCCGTGCGGACTTCCTGCAGCTGTGCCTCGAGGCCCGCGGCCTTGTCCGCGGCTTCCTTGAGCATCTCGTTCTCGCGCAGCAGGTCCGAACGCGCGTCGTTCGCGAAAGCCATCATGGCGCCAGGCGCCGTTTTGGGCTGCTTGGTTTCGGGCGTCACCGAAACGGGGGCAGTCAGCGAAGCAAAGTCGATCTTGGAAGCTTTGTCTCTCAAGCCCATATCAATCTCCTGCCACCAACATGGCGTTTTCGGACAGCTGACGTGCCCAGACTGCCCGTATCTGTTGCTCCACCAACTCGCACATCCTGTCGTACGCATCGCGCGCCCGCGCGAAGGTCTTCGAGCTCACTGACCCACGCGGAAGGTCGTACACGGTACCGAACTCGGCGCTCGCCGTGGCCGCGACGGCCGTCTTCGGAATCTCGATGGGCAGCACCTTGTCGCCGTAGCCCTCGAGCACCCATTGCCGGACCACCGAACTTGCGGCATCCGAGGCTTCCACCCGCGAGAGCAGCACGTCGATGAACTCGAAGCTCTTGTTCTTGCCGCGGCTTCGGATCAGCTGGTTGCACAGGTCGGAGAACAGATCCCAGAACTGGGCCGAGCTCGCGAAGTCAAGTGCAGACGGGGGCAAGGGCATGATCACACCATCAGCCGCCATGAGTGCGTTGATGGTGACGTAGCTCAGTGAGGGTGGGGTGTCGATGACGATCACGTCGTAGGCCTCGCGCAGGGTGTCAAGACCTCGGTCAAGCACGCGCCAGAACTCGAAACCCGGGTCCTTGGCTTGCCGCGCAGGCAACACGAACTCGGCACCGTAAAGAAGCGGGGCCGCACAGACCAGGTCGATGCTTGGCCAGTAGGTCGTACGGATCGCATACGCCAGGTCGTCTTCGTCGCCGGCAAAGAGTGGCATCGCGGTGTGCTCGGTGTCGACCTCGGCATCGGGCAGCACGCCGAAGAGCGTGGTGGCCGACCCCTGAGGATCCAGATCGAGTAGCAGGACTTTGTGACCCCGCATCGACAAACCCTGGGCCAGGGTCACGGCGGAGGTGGTCTTGGCCACGCCACCCTTGAAGTTGGCCACCGTGATGGTGATGCCGGCGGCGCCCTTGGGTCGCATGTGCTCACTGCGGAAATCGCGCGACCACAGTTGGGCCTCCCCCATCGACCATTCACGGCGATTGCCTTGAATCGACCCTGCAGGCAGATCGCCGCGGGTGAGACGATAGGCGATCTTCGATTTGTCGACCCCGCACAGGTCGGCCAGTTGCGCAGAACCCAGCGCCGGTGCAAGCTTGGTGGCGGTCGGAGCCAGCATCGCGGTGCGGATGTGATCCATCATGCCGGCAATGCGTTGCGCCTGTGCCTCGATATCTTCAAGGGACTGACGTTTGATGGTTTGTTTGATATCCACGAGCGAAACTCTCAAAGTGCTGATGTCATGCGATTATGCCCAGCACTCGTCGAAATTCGAAGAATCTGCAATCCATCAGAGAAGGTTTCGCCGAAGTTCTCTCTGATTGTGGATAACTTCTCCCGAGTTTAAGAAGGTATTAATACCTTTAAAGAAGTTAGCAAAGGCTTCGAATCAGATTTTCTCCTTTAAAATCAACGGGTTACGGCTATTTCTAGAGGCGAATTGTCTGTGCTTTACGCGGATGCGTCCGCGATCTACTCGGATCCGTCCGTACCGTACTCGGAAGTCGTCCGTGGTCTAACGACACCCTGCCGGGTTGTCCACAGTACGACCTGGCCACCCCAAAGCCTCGTTTTTGGCCCGCGTCCGTGATCTAACCAGGGGCGGATTGACCCAAAACGGGGTGCCAATCGGTCCGGTGTCCGCGTTTTACTCGCCGGCATGAGGCGCTGGACTGTCGTCGAATTCGCCGTATGTCCGTGTTTTACTCGGCCTGAAAGTGGATCGCCCAGCAAAGTGTCCGCGCTTTAACCAAGCTTCGGACACTTCCCACCCCAAAATTGGTAGGCCGCTCGGCTTGGTGTCCACGCTGACTTGGACATATGATCGCGAGATGACAGCTTCCAGCCCGCTTTCGTCTTCGGCGCCCACCCGCGTCGTGGGCACGGACGGGCTCGAACTGCGCAAGCCACACGAGATGATCGTGATGGTCCCGCGTTCCGCCCGGGTGACGTTGACCGCTCGCCGCATCTACACGGTGCTGCTGCAGGTGTCACAGGCTCGCCTCACCGCCATGGCGTCGATGCCATTGGCAGACTTCATGTTCGAGGCACCCCTGGCGGCCGTGCTGCGCACCACCGGGTCCGATGGCGCTGACCGTACCGCCGCCAAGCGCTACCTCGGCGAGATGAGAAGCCTGGAGGTCGACTGGGAATCCACGGCGCCAGGCGATGGGGTCAAATGGCGCGGTTTCTCCATGCTGTCAGAAGTCGCGCTAGAGGTTCGCCGCGGCGAGACCTGGGTGAGCTGGTCCTTCCCCCCGTCCATCATGACGGCGCTGCGCGAGCCCTCGCGCTGGGCCCGTATCGAGCTCGACGTGCTTGCCCGCTTGAGCACCTATGCCGCGATCGCGTTGTACGAGATCTGCGTGCGCTACCGGGACAACCCCGGCGGCGTGACGAGCCGCAAGCCGGTGGGGTGGTGGACCGACGCGCTGAGCAATCTGCCTGGTGGCGACCGCCGCGAATGGCGCAAATTCAAGAACGAGCGCGTGAAGGAGGCGGTGGCCGAGATCAACCAGGAGACGGATCTGGAGATCGAGCTCATCGAGCATCGCCAAGGCAGGGTGGTCGACGAAGTGCAGTTTGCGGTTCGCCGTCGTGCCCGTTCGCCCTTTGCGACGAGCGCTGACAAGCCGGTGGATGCCAACCTTGTGCTTCGCGCAGAAACTCTGGGCATTCGAGAGATCAAGCTCGATGGCCTGATCAAGGAGTTCGGCGACGACCGGGTGCGCGAGGAACTCGACGCTTTGGAAAGGCGTGCGGCCAACAACTCGCTGCGGGCCGTGGACAACGCCTACTCCTATCTCCGTTCGCTGCTGCGCAACGAGCGCGAGGCGCCTGCGCCGACGGACGCAGACGAAGAGCAGGATCTTGAATCGCCGCCGGCACAGCCTACCGCGGACGCTGCCGTACCCCCGGACGCTGCTGCCAACACAACGGCCGCTACCGTTGCCGCAGAGTCCACCACTCCCATCACACCCGCCGATTCTGCTGGCGAACGGATCCGCATGATGCGCCGAGAGATCGAGGCGCTGCCGCAGGCTCAACGTCAGGTATGGGTGGATCGCGCGCTGCAGGCGCTCGCCACCAAGGGGTTGTTGACCGCGATCGTGAGCCGACGCGCGGCGCAGGGTGACGTGATGCATGGCCTGCTCGGCTCGATGGTGGTCCAGACCTACGCGGCCGCCACATACGGCGCCGACTGGAACACGGTGTAGGCACCTGAGACGCTGGCCTTATCTGCGCCGCATGGCAGGTGGTGTCGAGACGAGCAGGCACCTGTGCGTCAGATCATTGGATTCGCCACAGCGCGCGAGGATGAGGTCATGCCGAGGGCGGGAACCGCCGGGGAACCGCCGGGCAAGCGGCGTCGGAAATACCGGCTCCGCTACGATGCCAGGCAGCCGCCATCGGCCAGGCGCAGTCACTCTCGACACCCCCGACTTCAGCCAAGGCCCGACAGCGAACGTCAACTTTCACTGGTGCCAGTGATCCATCGAATGCTGGCAAAAATATGTCTGATGCTGAGGATGCCTGGGCTTTCGAAGATGCCCCGAACGTTGCTTGCTTCACCATGAGGTCCATCATGAGTGAGGCTGCACCAATCCTGCAGGTGTTCCACGACGAGGACGACGGCGCCTGGCAGATGCTGCCCGGCAGCGGCGCTGACGCGTCGGAAGCGATGATCGCCGGGCTGGGTCAGCTGGTGCAGGTTGATCAGACGCTCGTTGAACTCGCGAACTTGCCGCTGGGTTGGGTTGCTCGACGCGAACGCAAGAACTCGCCCTGGCTGTGCCGACCCGCGTCGCAACCGCCAGCGGTCTGAATGGTGGATGTAGTGCACTTGTCCGAGCGTTGAGTGCGCCGGTTCAGATGCCCTCGATGGGCTGGCGCCCACGCGCACGCGGATAGCCTTTCACGCAGCCTGTTCAGCTCCTCTGGTGCTTGCTCGTGAAGGAATGCTCCTTCGAACCGCGGCCGGCCGGGCTACGGCCTCTCATTCAAAGGACGCAAGCAGCAGGGCGATCGCACCCACCGCCGCAGCGCTGAGCGCACAGATCCCCGCACCCACGAGCAGCTGCGTGGCGTTGCGCCGTTCATCGACAGTGGCGTCGTGCTGGAAACCGTTGAGCAAGCCGCCGGCGAATGCGAAGAGGTGAAGCAGCATCCCGAAAGCCGCAAACGTACCGCCGGTCATGGCCAGACCCAGCGCGGCCCATGACAAGGTCATGATGACCGTTGCAGCCATGGCATTCGATTCAACAAGCGGGCCCAACGCGCGCTTGCAAGTGGATCGACCTCCATGTGCCCCGTGCATCATCGCGAGATGGCTGAAGGTCGCGTGGGTTCAAAGCGATGGCACTGCGACGTCGAGCCGCTGCACCGCCGTCGGTGAAACTGCCACGCAGGGTGACGCTCGTTGACGGGACCCGTGCTCAGCTCGCGGCGCGTTCATGGGCGTCCATAAAGCGCATGAAGTGAAGGATGTGATGGCGGCTTGTGGCTGGATCGTTTGCTCAGGTTGCTCGAGCGACCGCATCAGTGCTTGGACATCGCATTGGCCAGCGCGAAGACCGAATTGGGGGCGCGGGTGCGCACAGGCTTCACGGGGGCAGCCGAGGTGATCGCACTCTTTGCCGGAGTGGGTGCTTCAAGCTCGACGCCCTTGGCAACTTGGTCCTCGACAAGCTTTTGCAAAGTGACGGTCCGCAGAAAATCAAGCATGCGCTGATTCAGCGAAGCCCAGAGTTCCTCGGTGCTGCGCGCCAGTGAGGTCGGCGAAGCGCCTTGCTCCCCCAGGTCGTCTGCATCATCCGCATCGTTGCCAAGGGCACCTCGCTCATCCACGGCCGCGATGATGTCGGCCACCGAGATGTCAGCGCTGTGGCGCGCCAGATGGTAGCCGCCGCCAGGCCCACGGACCGACACGACGAGGTTATGCTTGCGGAGCTTGCCGAACAACTGCTCGAGGTATGACAGCGAGATCTGCTGTCGTTGGCTGATGGCGGCCAGGTTCACAGGCCCGAGACGTTGGCGCAGCCCGATGTCGATCATCGCGGTCACGGCAAAACGACCCTTGGTGGTCAATCGCATCGCAAGCTCCTTTTCACAGCGTTTGTTGGATCACGTCGCTTTTGGCAAACGAACCGCTGCGCTTTAGCGAGGGCCAACGAGGGGTCCGTTGCACCAACTACACCAGCGCGACATCTGTGGAGAAAGGTACTTGGGCCGTCGATGCAGGGCCCAAGACATCGGCGGGATCGCCCGTCAGATGATGCGCTACGGGCTTTCCCGTGCCAAGTTGCGCATCGTGCACGCCTGCACTTGTGTCCGTGCCTTGGGCATCAAGTTCGCTCAAAGGGTGATGGTGGCGTTGGCCGTCGAGGGCCAGACTAAGAAACGCCGTTAGCTTATTTTTTAGTGCTCGGCTCACCTTGATCGGGCACCCGACCAGAGGTTGAAGCCCACAAAAAAAGAATGCCCCGCACGAGGCGGGGCATGGGGGGAGGGCAGGGAAGTACGCGGGATCGCGCACCCACACATGAGCGCTGAGGGGAGCTTAGCCCTTCATCGCCTTGATGTCGGCCTTGGCCTTGTCGTGGTCGGCCTTGGCTTGGCTCACGCAGGCGTTCTTGGCATCGCCCGACTGGTCGTCGCACTTCTCCTTGGCAACGTCGTAGGTCATGTTGGCCTTTTCCTCAGCGACCTTCTTGGCATGTGCCGCGCTGGGCTTGTAGTCCTGCTCCAGCTGCGCCTTTGCCACGTTTTCTGTGCCCTTGGCTTCCTTCTCGCAGACGTCCTTGGCGTTGTCCTTCAGCGTGTCGCACTTGGCCTTGGCGACCTTGTAGTCGGCCTCGATCTTTTCCTTGGCGACGTTGTACTGGTCCTTGGTCATGCCTTCAGCAGCATTCGCGGCGTTCATGGCGAAGCAGGTCGATGCGATGGCGAGAACGAGAAGATGTTTTTTCATGAGTAAGTCCCCTGAACTTGATGTTGCTTGGAGCTGCCCTGTGCATCTCCAGTAGTTGGCAATTTAGGGGCCTGGACGTGGGGCCGGAGTAGGACGATGCCCGTCGGGCCCTTAGGTAGGGACCGCGGCCATTTGCAAGCGCCGATATGAAGAGATGATCCGCTCCTCGCTCATTGCAACCGACGCAACGTTCGGTGGAGGTGCTCTGAAAGGCAGCGGTGAACTGGACAGGCTGTTCGCTCGCCGGCATCCTATCGCCGCAGACGTTCTCGACTCATCCTGTCGCCATCATGCTCGCACGCAAGATCGCCTCCTTGTTCGCCTCGCGCCCCGCAGCGTCGACGCCATCGCGCCTGATGCAACTCCACGAATATCTGGCGCTGCTCCAGGAGGGGACTGAAGAGTTCGCAGCAGGGGACCGCATCAAGCGCGACGCCTTTTCACTTGCGCAGCGTCTTCGCGAAGAGCTTCGATTGCCGCTCGGACCCGAACGCAGTCTCGAGTTGATCCTCGCGAGGCGCTGCAAGGTGCAACGAATTTCCCTTGTTCATGTACCGCTCGCTGCCGAGGACTGCTTCTTTATCGCGATGTACCGCCAGGACGCATCGAGCGCGCACGCCCATCTGGTCTTCGATATCGGCGCAGAGTACCAACGCCCCTTCCTGGAGTGCCCCGACTTTGGTGTCGGGGAGGAGGCGACGGAGGACAATTTGCGCCGCTGGATTCCTCGACTGGCCGAAGCGCCCGATGCCTTCGCGATCGTGAAGCGACGCGATGGAACCTACATCCAGGTCTATGCCGACGATCGGGGTTTTCATCTCGAGCACCAGTTGGTCACGACGGGCTGTCACTATCGGGCTGCGCAGCCCGTGGGCAGCGAGGCCGCCGTGGAGACGCTCGTCTCCTATGCTTGCGGAAAGTATGAGTGGGCGCACCAGGCATGGGACCGGATGGTCCTTTGAGGAGACAGTCGGCGTTGCAGCGCGAGGCATGAACCCGTCGACCCATCATCGGCGAAGGCGTCAGGTCGAGACCTGTGGATCAAGGTGAGCTTCATGGCAAATGTGGCCACCGCATGGTCGACGCGCGGACCGCGTCTGCCCGATCCACGCGGCCGTCTGGGCTGTACTCATCGCCGCAACGGATCGGCAGCGAAGGTACATCCACAGCAAGGCGCCAGCTGCCTGCGCATTGCAGCGCCTAAGCATGGGCCGGCGGCGAGCCTTGCCCTCGCGTGCGCCACGTTCCTACGTCGTTTGCGCTAGGCAGTCGCCCCGATTCGCAAGCATCTGGCCGGCACTAAGCTTGGCCGTTCGTAGCGCCACTTCGTCGGTCACGTGGCGCGTCAGCAAGCTCCTTCGCGAGGAATCGGCATGCAACTGCGAGACATGATCCTTGCTCGCTGGGTAGCCCTGATTGCCCTGGGCGCAGTGACACTGCCAGGGTGCACGACGGGTGACTCCCATTCGGTCGGAAGTGCAGGAGATTCCGCAGCGATGCCTGAGTGGTCGTCAAACCCACCGGCGCAGCGCTCGGCAACGTCAACACCGCGCGCATCAGCGCCGCTGCCGGTTTCTCGTCCAGCCTCTCCATCGAGCTCAACAGGGCAAGCGCCATCGAGCGGGTCGCAGGCAGCCGTTGCCGGCGGGTCCGGGTTGAGCAGCGCGGGTGCGATCGCGGGTCGAGCGCGTACTTTCTCAACTCGGTTGGCCACCTATACCTCGGTGGGCTTCGAACTCTTGCCGGGCTGGCGGCAGGATGATTTCTCGGAGACCTGGCCTGCGTTTCTCGGCAGCTGCAAGGTCTTGTCGGGGCGAGCACAGGCGTGGCGGCAAGTCTGCGAGCGTGCACGAACAGTAGATCGTGCCGATGACTTGGCCATCCGCCATTTTTTCGAGCGCGATTTCTCGGCCTATCAGATCCGCGACGATGATCGGCGCCCTGACGGCGTTGTTACCGGCTACTTTGAGCCTGAGATCAGCGGCAGCCGGCACTACGGCGCCCCCAACATCTACCCCGTATATGCACAGCCCCAAGACATGCTGTTTGCGGATGCGCGAAAACTTCCCAAAGGCGAAGGGATCGTCGCTGCGCGTGTGGCGGGACGCAGTGTCGTCGTGCAAGCGGGACTGAGCACGCGTGACATGGGCCGCGCAGGGTTGTACGCGCTCGACCTCTCGCGTATCACCAGAGACACTTTGGATCGCAAGGTGCGCCTTCGCGTCGAGGGAAAGCGTCTCCTGCCCTACTACACACGCAAGGAAATCGAAACCAAGGGAGCGCCGAATGCCAAGGTCATTGCCTTCGTGAACAACGCTTCCGCGCTCTACGAGATGCAGATCCAGGGCTCTGGACGCATTCGTCTGGACTCGGGCGAGGTGATCCGCATCGCCTATGCGGAGCAGAACGGTCAGCCGTTCAGGCCCACACTGGCCCAGGCGGCGTCGGGCAAACCTCGCAGTCCCGTGAAAGTGCGCGGCTCCTCGCTGGAACTTGAGCTCGACGATGATGAGGACGAAGCACTGCAGCCTGCGGCTGGCAGCAGCGCCGACGTCTCCGTGGTTCGCACGCGTGGCTTCACACTCGCCCTGCCCAAGGTCAATGGCGCTGTTGCGGTGCCCGGACGCCGCCCCGCACAGCGGGTGACTGGCTCGGGTATTGAAGATCCAAGCTACGTGTTTTTCAAGGAGGCCAATGCGCCCGGTGGAGGACCGGTTGGCGCGCTGGGGGTGCCGCTATCGCCTGGGCGTTCGATCGCAGTGGACCCGCGAAGCACGCCGCTCGGGTATCCCGTGTTCGTCTCCACGCGCGCGCCAGGCAGTGGGGCCCCAATGCGCCGCTTGACGATCGCGCAGGACACGGGCGGTGCCATTCGCGGTGCAGTGCGCGCGGACTACTTCTTCGGCAATGGCCAGCAAGCTGCGACGCAGGCTCGGCGCATGAAGGAGCGAGGACAACTCTGGGTCCTCCTGCCGCGCGACTTGGCGGTGGCACAGGCGGCCTCCACGGCGGTGCGCACGCGCGGCGGTGCCGTCGGGGAAGATCTTCCCGAATGCCTTGTCGCGGACGAAAACAGCTGCGTCAACGATTGAAGCGCGGAGGAAGAGGCACCATTCCGGATGCGACGCCGCAAGGCGTCTCGCAACTTCTCAGGAACTCCCCACGGCAACGGACACAGGCCGCGCAGCGGCCACTGCGTGGCTCACTGTCGGCGGCCGAGAGATAGCCAGCCCTCGGGCGTGATCGCGGTGACCGTTGCCTCGAGCGGATCGCAGTAGCCCGTCGACCGCCCGCTGAGCGTGCGAAACCTCGCTTCCACAAGGCCAGCGTAAACCAGGCGAGAGACCTTCTGCACGTCCGCTCTCGCGATGACGGTGAGGGGCAGCTTGATCGCTGCAATTTCAGAAAGCAAAGCGAGTGCCATCGGTCAACACCTTTTGCGAATAAAAAGTCCAATGTGCACCTTGTTCTCGAAGAGTGCAATGCCGAGGCGCTGGATGCGCTGCGGTGAGCCTGCTCCGGCATCTGCCTGGGCCTTGGATGCGCCGTGCGACTACAGCTGCGCCAGAGGGATAGCGACATCGCTTGGCGGCCACCGGCAGCAGGCTGTCGGCATGTGCTCTCCGCCTTCCATCGACTTTGGCGTTTCGTCGCCCGAGCTCGCGCGAGCATTGATCGGTGTGTCGTTTTGGGTGGAAGGAATTGGGGGGCGCATTGTCGAAACGGAAGCCTATGACGTCTTGGACCCGGCCTCGCACAGCTATGGCGGCCGATCGGTGCGCAACGCCACGATGTTCGGTCCGCCAGGCCGTGCTTACGTGTATCGGTCCTACGGCTTGCACTGGTGCCTGAACTTCGTGTGCCGGGAGGAGGGCCACGGCGCCGGTGTCCTGATTCGCGCGCTGGAGCCGACGGACGGTCTCGATGCAATGCAGGCACGCCGAGGGCTTCTCGAGCCGCGGCTCTTGTGCGCGGGGCCGGGGCGGGTCGCCCAGGCGCTGGGGATCACCGGTTCGCATGACGGCCTGCCGCTGGATCGCGCGCCTTTCGAGTTGAAGGGTCCGAGCGTGGCACAGGATGTGGTGGTCGGTGTCCGCATCGGCATTTCGAAGGCGATGGATGTGCCTTGGCGTTTTGGGTTGAAAGGATCGCGCTTTGTCAGTCGCAGGTTTGGTTGACGCGGGAGGCCCGCTCCCATGAACGTCTCCTCACGGGCGCTCGTGGCGAACGAGGCTGTCGAAGCGCAAATCTTCGAGCTGCTGGCCCGTCGTGCGCCTGGAGCAAGCATCTGCCCTTCGGAGGTTGCGCGAGCCCTGGTGAGCGCGCCGTCGGACTGGCGGGCCCTGATGCCGAAGGTGCGCGAGGTGGCCCAGGAACTCGCCCTTCGCCGGCGACTGCTCGTCACCCGCAAAGGGGACCGTGTCGACGCGATGGATCGCGGTGGACCTATTCGTCTCGCGTTGCCGTTCGAGAAGGAACGCAAGTGATCGGAAAAAGAGGCCGATTGCAGACCCTCGACGGCCCCCTCATGACACCCGATGGCCGATATCTGGTGGTACGGGGGCGGTTGTGGCGCGCAGCAAACCCGGGACTGTCCGAAGAAGAGAAAAGCCTCTGGGTCCGCCAATTGATGGCGGCGCGACGCGCGTTGCGTGCAACCGCATCGATCGATGAGCGCGCAACCGCTCGCGCCCTAGTCGACGATGCAAAGCGTCGACTGGGAGAACGCGGCCCGCCGTGGTGGACCGACGGTGCGCCCGATATGAATCGCAAGCTGGTCAAGAACACACCCTATGGCGAATGGTTTCGCCGCCTGAACGACGAGGTGACTTGATCGAGCTGCATTTATGAACGGCGGTCGCCGGCGCAGTCCGCCGTGCGATGACTCAGACGTCAAGCATCCGGGCAATGCGCCGCTTGAATTCGCCCAGCTCGAAAGGCTTGGTCATCACTTCCATCCCAGGCTCCAGAAGACCATTGCCCACGGCGGCGCCGGCCGCGTAGCCCGTGATGAAAAGCACTTTGAGGTCGGGTTTGCGCAGGCGCATGACATCGGCGACCTGGCGTCCATTCATGCCACCGGGAAGTCCGACATCGGTGATCAGGATCTGGAGGTCGCTGTTCGGCCCGTCATCCAGGCACGCAAGGCCTTCCCGGCCGTCTGCCGCGGCAGTGACTTCGTAGCCCGCGGCGACAAGTTCTTCCTGGAGCAGGGCTCGAAGCGGTGCCTCGTCCTCGATCAGAAGCACGCGCGCCGACCTCGGTGCTGAGAATGCCGCCGTATCGCTTGTTGGGTTGCGCTGACCAACCGCAGCCTCCGTGTCGTTCGAATCGCCGTCGATACGGGGCATATAGATACTAACGGTGGTGCCTTGACCCAATTCCGACTCGATGCGCATTTGGCCACCCGATTGGCGGGCGAATCCGTACACCATCGACAAACCCAGGCCGGTGCCCTGGCCCAAGGGTTTGGTTGTGAAGAACGGCTCCGTGGCATGAGCCTTGGTTTGCGCATCCATGCCGCAACCCGTGTCGCGCACCTCGAGGCACACGTAGTCACCAGGCGCGTTCCCGATGGGCGTGCTTGCGTCGTGGGGAAATGAACAGTTGTTGCCCGTCACCGTCAAGCTTCCCCCACCGGGCTGCATCGCGTCGCGCGCATTGATGCACAGGTTGAGCAGCGCGTTCTCGAGTTGCGCGCTGTCTGCGCGCACGGGCCAAAGGTCCGCCGGAACATTGAACTGGACGGCGATCGATGGCCCGACGCTGCGACGAACAAGTTCCTCGAACTGGTTCAGGCGATGGCGAAGATCAATTCGCCGCGGATCCAAGGTCTGGCGGCGAGAGAAGGCCAAAAGACGCTGGGTCAGTGACGCCGCCCGCTCCACTGTTTCCTTGCCGACGGTGACGTACCGCTGGGCTTGCTGCGTGTCGCCGGAACGCATGCGCAGTTCGAGGAGCTCGAAGCTGACCTTCAGGGTGCCGAGCAGGTTGTTGAAATCATGTGCGATGCCCCCGGTGAGCTGCCCAATCGCCTCCATCTTCTGGGCTTGGCGCAGCGCATCCTCGGCTTCCACGAGCGCGCGCGTGCGCTCCTCGATCCTCGCTTCGAGCGTTTGATTGGCCTTGCGCAGCTCGCGCTCTGCCATCACCTTGCTCGTGGTTTCGGTCACCGTTGCCATCACTCCAGCGAACCCTCCGGCGGCATCCGGCACCGGCGAATAGTCGAGCGTGAGCCACACACTTTCCGGCGAACCGTTGCGCAAGAAGGTGAACTCGTGATCTTCGAAGGATTGAGGTTTGCCGGCCAGCACCGTCTTCATGAGGCGATCGTTGAACTCGGACACTTCCGGCCACGCTTCGCGCAAGGGTTGACCCAGGCAAGCTGGATGCCGCCCGCCTGCGACGACGGCATAGGCATCGTTGTAGATCATGATGCCGGCTTCGCCCCAAAGAAGCGCGATGGGCTTCGGCGAATGCAGCACGATGCCCACGGCGCAGCACAGATGCTGAGGCCATTGATCGATCGGGCCCAAGGGCGTAGCCGCCCAATCAAGCTGGGCAATCAGCGCGGCGAGTGCCGAGTCGGGTGGCAAAAATGCCGCTGAGATGGAAGCAGGCGCCACGGTGCTTTCGATCGGGATTCGGTGAAAACGAAAGCTATCACAGCCTGAGGCGAGTTGGCGTAGGAGGGGCCAGCGACCGCTGAAATGCCCAGCGTCGACGCGCATTGTCCAGCCCTGCCGGCAAACATGCGCCAAGCTGCCCCGGAGATCTCGGGTTTGGGCAGACAGCTGTCCTGCATGGGAATGACCATGATGCTGGTCGGCGACGGAAAAAAGGTGGTCGAGGAGATAGGCAAGGCGGTCGTCGCCTGAGGGCGTCGACGGCGGCGAATCACGGCGCGTTCAACAGGCTCGCCAGTTCCGCCTTGTCCGTCAGCCCGAGCTTGATGTAGATCTCGCGCAGGTAGTGCCTGACGGTGGCCGGCGACAGCTGCAGCGCGCGGGCGACTTCCTTGTACGACTGGCCCGAGGAGAACGCGCGCGCCACGTCGGACTCGCGCGGCGTGAGGCGATCGATGGCGCGCAGCCTGCGGACCGAAAGCCGCTGCAGTGCTCCCGCGGCCTCGATCGAGAAGACCAGGTCCGAGAAAACGCTGCGCGCGCCGTCGCGGCGCAAGGCCGAAACGAGCGCCGGCGGCAGCGCTGGCGGCGCCCATGCGGGCCAGATCCGGGTCATGCAGTCCTGGAAGCCCGCCGATTTCTCGATCACGCCCCACTGCAGGTCGACGAAGGCCGACGCCAGCAGTCCGCCGCTTGGCTGCGTATCGGCGCGCTCCTGATTGCGCCCGAGGTTGTGCCGCCAGCCCATGAAGACATGCGGCATGAGGAACTGCTTGGCCCAGGCCTCGGAGGTGTCGAACGCGGGGCTGCGGCCGCCGCGGAACAGCGAGACGAACAGGAAGTCCCCGGGACGCTCCGCGAGCTTGATCGCGGTGCACAGCGCATGCCGGTTGCCGACCCCCGCGTTGATCTCGTACAGGCCGGGCGTGCTGTGGAGCTGGTGGGTGTCGAAGCGCACGGTGTGGGTGGGCGCGTCGCTGACGCTGCTGGCCAGGCGATCGTCGGGCGTGCAGGTGTCCCAGGTCTCGACGTAGGACGCGGGCAGGTTGGCCCGGTAGGAGCTCAGCAGACGAAAGCCGCCTGCGGCGAGGGGCGACATGATCCCCCACCACGCGCGATCGAAACCGATCACGCGATCGATGTCGCTCAGCACGCGCGCCTGGAAGTCCTCTTCGCGCGTCTCGTAGGCCGCCTCGTTGATCCGAAGGATCAGATTGCCGCACTCCTGAAGGTTGTTCAGCATGGGAGTTCCAACTGGGGGCGTTCCAACAAGCAAGCCATATGCCATCGCATGGTGTGGCGGGCCATCCTAGCCTTGCGTCTCCGCCTTGCCAATGCGGCTTGCCCGCCCTCGCGAACCGACCCCGTTCATTTGAACGGTGCACGCCGAAGGACGGCGCTCCTAGAGTCCGTCGCGATGCGATGGATCCGCCTCGCAGACCTCGTACCGGCCCTTTTCCCGCGCGCAGCCCGCGGCCTTCCCGAAAGCCTCCCATGCCCCTCGCGACACTTCCACGGCTACCGGCCTCGATCCGGTGGTGGTTCCTGCTCAATGCGCTGCTGCTCCTGCTGCCGCCCGTGCACTGGCTCGTCAACGACCACCGGGCGCCGGTCCTCGGCCTGCCGCCAACCCTGTTCTATTTCCTCGCGCTCAGCGTGTCGATCGCGGCCAGCGTGGTGGCCGCCTATGTCGCCGAATACGGCGAAGCGGGAAGGGGGTGAAGCCATGGCGCTGACATTCGGCCTCCAGCTGGCCTTCTTCCTCGTCATCATCTACGTGCTGCACCGCAGCTACCACAAGGACCGGTCCTTCACCGACTACGCCGTGGGCGGCCGCTCGTTCGGGGCCAACTACCAGGCGATGTCCTTCCTCAACACCTGGTATCCGGGCGCGATGTTCACCGCCTTCGCGGGCCTGGCCGTCAGTGCCGGCGTGATCTCGTTCTACGTGCTGGCCTACAGCCTGATGACGGTGGTGCTGATGTACGCCATGTCGCAGCGCGTGTGGACCTGGGGCCAGCGCTTCGATCTGCGCACGCAGCCCGACCTGTTCGCACTGCGCTATGACTCCAGGCACATCCGCACCATCGCGGCGCTGATCGGTATCGTGTCGGGCTTCCCCTGGCTGGTGCTCGCGATGCAGGCGATGGGTGGCCTCTTCCACTTCATGTCGCTTGGTGCACTGCCCTTCTCGCAGGCCGTGATCCTCGGCGTGGTGGTGGTCGCGATCCGCCAGATCTGGACCGTTCGCATGGGCATGCGCGGCGTGATCATCTCGGACATGTACCAGGGCATCGTGGCCTACATCTTCGGCAGCCTCATGCTGTGCGGCCTGGTCGTGTGGTTGTGGACGAGCAAGGGCGTGCGGCTGCAGTCGCTCGATCCCGCGATGTTCTCGCTGCCGTCCCTCGGCTCGAAGGAAGGGCCGCTCTACCTGTTCAGCCTGCTGTTCACGAGCACCATCGGCGGCTGGTGCCTGCCGTTCATCTTCGTGCGCCTGTTCACCGCCGACGGCGTGGCGGCGCTGAAGAAATCGGCGGCCATCGCGATGCCCGCGTCGCTGGTGTTCTGCATCCCCCTGCTGATCTTCGGCATGCTCGCCTCGCAGCTTCCCTCCGTGGCCAGCCACCCCGAGGACGTGTGGTTCATCGTGAGCCAGGAAGCGGGTGGCCTGCTGCTGCTCGGGCTGGCCGGCGTGGTGCTGCTGGCTGCATCGATCGGCCACACCGACGGCAGCATCCAGGCGACGGGTGCGCAGATCGCCAACGACCTGGTCGGGAACTACGCCACGCTGAGCCAGCGGCAACTGGTCACGGTGTCGAAGATCGGCATGGTGGTCCTCACGGCCCTGGCCGCCTGGGTCGCCTGCCTCAAGCTGCCGGCGCTGTTCACGCTGGCGGTGCTGGCCTACCAGGGCGTCATCCAGCTCGCGGTGCCGCAGTTCCTGGGCATCTTCTGGAAGCGCGGCACCAAGGAAGGGGCGATCGCGGGCATGGTCGTGGGCTTCGTGCTCGTCATCGTGCTCGAGAGCTTCTTCGCCCGGCAGCTCGAGGCCGCCTGGGGCCTGACCTCGGGCGTGATCGCGCTGGCCGTGAACCTGGCCATCTACGCCGGCTTCGCATGGCTGCGGCCCCACGGCGCGGCCGAGCGCCAGCGCATCGACGGCCTGTTCGGGCTGACCCGCGAGGCCGTGGCCGAGCCGGTGCCGCCGCAGGCGAGCGTCGGTGCTTCCGCGCGCGTCTGAGCTTCCCCCCATCCATCCACCCATTCACTCATCCTTCGAGGAGCGCTTCGTCCATGAATGCATCCACCGGCGCGTCGTCGCCACTTTTCCCTCCCAAGTTCCTCGCGGCCGTGGTGCAGGCCGCACCGGGCTTCTGCGACCACGACGCCGCCATCGATCTCACCGTGCGCTACATCGAGGAGGCGGCCGGCAAGGGTGCCGCCATCGTGGCCTTTCCGGAGGACTGGATCCCGGGCTATCCCTGGTGGGTCTGGCTCGACGCGCCGGCCTGGGGCTTCGGCAAGGGATGGGTGCGGCGCTTCTTCGAGAACGCCTTCAGCTACGACGGCGAGGGCGCGCGGCGCATCGCCGCGGCCGCGAAGCAGTTCGGCATCTTCGTGTCGCTCGGCGTGGTCGAGCGGCTGGGCGCGAGCCTTTACGTCGGCAACTGGATCATCGACGACCGGGGCGAGACCGTTTCGCGCCGACGCAAGCTCAAGCCGACGCACATGGAGCGCACCGTCTTCGGCGAAGGCGATGGCAGCGACCTCGTGGTGAGCGACACGCCGCTGGGCCGCATCGGCGCGCTCTCCTGCTGGGAGCATCTGCAGCCGCTCACGAAGTTCGCGATGTACAGCCAGAACGAGCAGCTGCACATCGCCGCCTGGCCCGGCTTCAGCCTCTACAAGGAGAACGCCTACGCGCTGGGCGCGGAGGTCAGCCTCGCGGCAACGCAGACCTATGCGCTCGAGGGCGGCTGCTTCGTGCTGGCCCCCTCGGCCGTGACCTCGGCGTCGATGGTGTCGCAGATCTGCGATACGCCGGCCAAGCATGCGCTGTTCACGGTCGGGGGCGGGCACTCCGTCATCTACGGGCCGCATGGCAACCCGCTGTCCGAGCGCATGCCCGACACCTGGGAGGGAGTCATCTGCGCCGAGATCGACCTGGGCGAGATCGCGGTGGCCAAGGCGGCCGCCGATCCTGCGGGCCACTATGCGCGCGCCGACGTCATGCGGCTGATGATCAACCGGGCACCGAACCACCGGGTCCATGCCTTCGATCTGGCGCTTCAGGCCGAGGGCGGCGCGCCAGGGCAGGCGCCGCGCCTCGACACCGATGCCGTGGCCGAGCACGCGTCCGGCGCGAACAGCCCGGCTTGATGAGGCTTCCCGCCCACTCGGCGGGTCATCGACGCTCGCCCGACTTCATCCGCGCGGTGACTCGGTCTGCAAGCCCGGGTCGCAGACCTAAGGCCGCATCGTCTCAGTGGTAGTCCGCTTCGCGCAAATGACGAATGGCCAACGCCCTAATCTGCTGGTCGGAAAGGATTTCGCGGGGTCATCTCAACCCCGCGAACCCTGGTCATGTGTTTGGGTCTTGAAGCTCGCGACCCCGTGCATGAATGCGGGCCTGGATGCGATCGAACACCTCGGCCACAGGTTGCGAAACACCAGTTCGTAGATCTTCTTGCCAAGCGGTATCCCCACGCGCGTAGAACTCGCCTTGAACACGGCAGCGTTCGACGGCTCGGCACGCCCCATCGGCGGCAGAAGTGCTGACGGGTCCGCCAGCATCCGCAACCGATTCGAGTTCGGCACGCAGTTCAGGCTCGACGTCAAAGGTAGTCACGATGCGTGAAGTCATGGTGGCCACTTTGTCACGGTTGTACTTGAATCGCCACCTCCGGCCGCGCTGACACCTTCGATAGGTCGGGGTTGGACCGGTTCGGCTGCGCCAGCGAGTGGCTGCACTTCAGGAGCCCTTATGAGGTTCGTTGCAACTTGTGAGCATGCCCGCGCACAGCGCGGTGTGCTGGCGAGATGCAGCGCAAGGGCAAGAACGAACAGGTGGGCGGGGTAGAAGGCATAGAAGACCCATCGCTGCCGTTCAAGGGGAACATGAATGCGGCTGAACCCCAAGATCAACGGAAGCGCGGCCATGGCAGCGAAGTTGCCGTTGACGAACCATAGGGACGCGGTCGCAAGCAGCCAGGCGATCGCGGTCTTGATGCTCGGACGACGAATGAAGGAGCGCGCGCCCAGGCAGCACAGCAGTCCCGGCCACCAGAATTCAACCACCGTGCCACCAACCACAAAGGTGACCAGTGCCAGCGATCGATGGCCAACGGTCCGGAGCTCCAGCAGCCAGGCGATGAAGGTCGCGACGAGCAACGTCGCCATGATGTTCAGTGGCCACCATCCGACCAGCAGCACGAACGCGGGCGTTGCGAGCACACCGAAGGCCGCGAGCCGCTTCACTACACGTCGATGAACACTCGCGGCCTCCACGCGAGGGCGCGCGAGGTTGTACATGAGCACAAAGCCGAAAAGCGGCATCGCCATGCGACCGAGCAGGTAGAGCGTCGTGACCTGCCCGCTCAGAAGATACTTGTTGACATGGTCCCCCACCATCAACGCCAGCGCGAGCCACTTGAGCGACTCGAGCGATCCATCCGCCACGTGCCAGCGGCCGCTGGCCGTCGCTTCGCAACGGCTGCTGCTGTGCGTTGTGGGCATCAAGGTCTTCTCGTGCGCATCACGACGCATGGTCATCTGGCAGCGTGCGGATCGAGTCCGCAGCGGCCGGCGAAGGGCGCGCGCCTCTGCGTTGCGAGTTCACGTCCGCTCATGGGCATGCCTGTCCCACTCGGTGGCGCGTCCCGGCCCTGAGAGGACGGGCGCTCGCGCCATCGCCACCCGCCTGTCTGGAAGATGGAGGTCCAGCCCATCCACGAGCGCATCAGCGATGCGATGGCGAATGGATGCGAGTAACTGATGCTGAGAGTGCGGATCTACGGTGAGGCGCCGCGCATACTGTGCAGCCAGTTGCAGTCCGGCCATGGCGTATGTCAGACGAGGGTCGCGCCGCATGGTCTCTGGCGACAGCGTTCGTTCAACGCGCAGCTGCTGAGCCTCTTGCGCGAGCATGTGCATATGGTCTTGCGTCTCGATGCGCCATTGGCGCCGCTGCGCAAGCACTCGCTCTTCGCCGACTGCGTCTGCATGGCCATCCTGGGCGGGAACGCGAAGCCGTACGGGTTTCGTGCCCAGGGGCAGGACGACGACCTCGTCTCCGATGCGTGGCTGGGAGACCGCTCGCTGGAGCGCGGCTTCCAGGTCGGCGCCCCAAAGCCTGCGCTCTCCAACCTCTGTGCGCAGGAGCACGTAGAACGAGCGTCGTGCTGCCGGATCGAACCGATAAGGCGCTGCGGCGGCCTCCAGCAACACGCCGCGCACGGGCGCGCGGCCACTGCGCGGGCGCCTTGTGCTGGCGGTCTCCTGCGGATCATCGGATCCCGATGGCGGCGAAGACGCGGCCCCTGGCGGCTGCGCGCCGAGTGGGGCGGCGTTGGATGAGGAGTGCATGCGATGGCCTTGGTTGGAATGGACCGCTCAGACCAGCAGGCGGGCCATGAACTCGTCGGTGCGCCGCTTCATCTCCGCCTCGCTCAGTGGCTCGGTGGGGATGTCGACGTCGTCGAAATCGAAAGAAAAGTCCTTCAGATCCAAGCTGCCGTCGAGCACGGCCTGGGCCATCTGCAGGTCGTCCTTCGCCCGCGCATGGCCCGTGCCCGTGGCGGGCGTCGTCGAAGTCGCAGCGCTCGATCCTGCCGGTGGCGCAGGCATCGCATTCCCGGCAGGTGCCGTGGTTGCATGAGCGGCCATCTCAAGCTTCGGGACGTCGGGTGGGGCGATTTCCCGCCGGGCAAAGGATTTGTCCTTGAAGTAGATGATGCGGTGAGCGAGAACGGGCCGAAGTCCTTCATAGAAAAGGATCATGCGCGCCGGGTCGAGCTCCTTGACTTCCTGGGGCAGCAGCAGCCGGCGCGGCTGTTCGCTGATGCTGACGCTGCCCGATGTGCCTGAGCCGCCCCACATCGGCCGGCTGACGCTCCTCTGGCGGACCGTGTAGGTGCCGAGTTCGCGCGAGATGGCCTCGGCATCCTCGTACTCTTTGGGCGGAAAAACGATGCGCGCGGCGAGCATCTTTCGAATCGACTTGGCACCCTCCACGCCGTACTTCTCGATCAGCTGCGAGTTGGACTGGACGATCACCACGGTGCGCACGTTGTAGCCGGGCAGGAACGCCGTGGATTCCGCGATCACCGGAATGCGCCCGAGCGCGGGGAACTCGTCGAGCATGAGCAGCAGTTGGTGCTTCAGGGCCGGGTTGCTCTCGGGCAGTTCCCGCGTCTGCAAACCGATGGCCTGCTGGAAGAACAGGTTGAGCAAGGGCTGCAGACGCGCGATGTTGTCTGGGTTGATCTGCACATAGATCGAGATCGGACGCTTGCGCAGGTCGCGAAGATCGAAGTCGTTGGCCGAAGTGGCCGCGTCGATCAGGGGGTTGAGCCACAGATCAAGTCGACTCGTGAAGGTCTTGCGGATGCTCGAGGCGGTCGTTGGCGCGAGGTCGATGACGTCGTAGAGACTGCGCACAGCTTCCTGCGACAGCGGGTAGCCGGCGCGCTCGCACGATTCGATGACGCGCTTCCAGTGCTTCTGGAAGCCCTCCGCATCGCTCGCCATGCCCTGGCGCAGGACTTCACCCAAGGTGCGTGTCGCCCGGGGTGTCTCGAACAGGTACAGCGCGATCCCAAGGAACAGTGATCTCGCGGACGAGGTCCAGAAGGGATCGCCCGCCAGGGGATCCGGGAACAGCATCGTTCCGATGCGCTGCAGGTCGTCGATGCAGCGGTAAGGCGTTTGCGACACATAGCCCAGCGGATTCCAGCGCGAGGAGCGCTCCTGCTCGGACAGGGGATCGAACAGGTGCACTTCCTGGCCCTTGGAAAGCCGGAATCCCGCTGTGCGCATGAAGTTCTCTCCCTTCACGTCGCTCACGATGGTGGAGCCGGGCCAGTTCAGCAGGTTGGGCACCACGACGCCCACGCCCTTGCCGCTGCGAGGAGGTGCTTCGACCTCGGCGCCTTGCTGACCGGCCAGCACGAGGTAGCGCGCGCCCAGGCGCCCCAGAACGATGCCGTTGTCTGCAAGCAGCCCGGCCTTCCGGATCTCGCGGTGCGTGGCGAAGCGGGCCTCACCATGCAGCGCGCGTCGGCGTGGGACCATCGCGATGACGACGCCACCGAGCGTGATCCCTTGTGCTCCCACCAAAGCGGCCAGCAGCGATCGGCGAACTTCGGGTTGGTCACCGTAAGCAAGCCAGTAGTCAACGATCGTCGACAGCGTGGCGCTCTCGGGCGGCAGCTTCATGAGCATCAAGAAGGCGTAGCCGGCCGCCCACAGGCCGACCAAGGCCGCGACGAGCAAGGCACCGGCGATCCTGAAAGCACTAGGCCAAGGCTCGACGCTTGGTGCTGGGGTCATGCCAGATCTCCTGCACGATGCGTCGCTGCCGCACACGTGCGCATTGGATGACGATGTCCACGCTCAGCTGCGAAAGCTCTACGCCTTCACGCGTGGTCATGCCGTGGCCCGCGGCACTGCGCTTCATCAGCTGCGCGAGTGCCACGAAGGCCATCTGGGCGCTGTCGGCATGAACGCTGGTGATCGAGCCCGGATGGCCGGTGTTCACCGAGACGAGGTAGTCATAGACTTCATCGCCGGTTCGCAGTTCGGACAGGAAAATGCGGTCGGGACGCTGACGTTTGGCGCCAGCCAGGAGCTGCCCTGGCGTCACGATCGCCTGTCCCTGAGCGCCCTGGGAGTAGAACAGACGCACGTGATTGGGCTGGTTGCGAAGGGACAGCTCCCTGACGTCTTCGATGGTGATCAGCCGGTCCTCGGGGGGAACTTCGAGAATCAATGCCTTGCTCAGCGTCGTCTTGCCCGATCCGGTGGCGCCCGACAGCAAGATATTGCGGCGCAGTTGAACTGCGCGGCGCAGGAAGTCTCCGAACCTGCGTTCGCGAAGCAGGCCCGCAAGCTCGCAGTCTTCGAGGCCCGCCGAGCCCGCCTCCGACGCTGCCTTCAATGCTGCTTCGTTGTAGCGTGTCGCCTCGAACACGCCCATCGATTCAAGTTGATCGAGCGACCATAGTGCACTGGAGGGACGACGAATCGTGATGGAGACGGTCTGCTCGGAGGTCGCCGGCGGCAGCACGATCTGTATGCGTTCGCCACCAGGCAAGGTGGCCGACAACAACGGTTCTTGGGCCGAGACGCGCTGCTTCGTGAAGTTGGCAACGAGCTTGGCGATCGACATGCACCATTCGAAGCTCGCGAACTCGACGATTTCGCGTGTCCATCCTGTCTGCCGTTCCACAAAAGCGATTCCTGGTTCGTTGATGCAGATCTCCGTGACCTCGGTGTCCTCGAGCAGCGGCATCAGCGGGTCGAGAAACAGCGCGAGCGAGGAGGGCGGCGGTGGCGTGGCTGCCGTCGCCAAGCCTGAAGCTTCCGCTTCTTCAGGGTTGGGCAGGCGCGACGCGTAGGGCATAGACATCGCGGAAGTCCACGTCTCGGGCCACCAGGATTTGGATGCGTTCGCCCTGGTTCTTGATCACGGTTGGAGGTATCGCAATGGTGCTGCGCAGTACCTCGGTCAGGATGTCCCGGCTGCCTTGGGGACCGACCACCAGCGCGCCGCGGTTGGTCAGGCCCGCGCCACCTTGCTGCTGGGCCGTCATCGCCTGCATCGTGCCGTCGATGACCGACACGAGGATCGCTGCGCCAAAGCGCTCCCAGAAGTGGGTGTCCACAAACCCCGGTAGGCCGTTGCGCCCCAGCTCATCGGTGCCCGGCGATGCCAGCTGGACCACCACCCCGGTGGGTGCTCTCGCTTCGCTCCAAAGCACGAAAACACGGCCCTGCCCTTGGCGGGGCGAGCCGCGCTGCTCACCCACGTACTTCGTGCCGCGCTCGAGCAGCACCACCTTACCGTCGGCACTGTAGATGTCGCTGGCACCGATGCAGGTGGTGAGACCTTCGTAGGTCGAATCGATCGCGGTCTCCAAGGTGCAATCGATGAACGCGCCCTTCGGCAGAAGAAAGCGGCGCGTCGGCAGGATCTGTGCTGTAACGGCGGGGGTGCGCGTCGGTCGGAGACTGCCCTCGAGGCCAGGAGGGCTGGAGAGGCTGGAGGGTGGCGGCTGCAAGGTACCCAGGATCTGCGCCATGTTGGGTACGCCACTTGCCGCCGGCCCGGCAGGGCCGCCGGCGAAAGCGGCCGCTGCTGCGGCAGCGTCGGGCGACGGCGTGTGCCGCATCACGGGTGTTCCGAGCTTGCGCTCGAGCGCAAGCTGGGCCGGTGTCTTTGACGGGGGGCCGCCCGGGGGTGTCGCCTCCACTGCAGCCGGTGAGGCGCTGGGTGGCGGTGCGGGGGCCTGTGATGAAGTCGGCGGCGGGTCGATCCGGCCCAGCGGCGGCACCTTGGTTTCGCCGCCGGCGCGGGCCGCCGAGGCCTTCTGTGCGGCCAACTGCGCCTCGCGACCCTTGGCGTACTGGGTGCTGTAGTACCAAAACAGGAAACCGGCACCCAGCAGCAGCATGGTGCCGATGGCCACGAAGCTGCTGATCCTCGACTGGATCGTGCGTTCCCGATTCACCGAGGGAATGGTCCGCTCCCCGTCGATCGCATGGCCGCGCCCGGTGTGGGAGGCATCAGGGCGCTCCGGACGACGGGGAACGGAATAAAGCTCGCCAGTATCTGGATCGACCGCGCCCGCGCGGCGGCGCCCATCGAGCGCTTCGTTGTCGGCGGATGAATTCGCCGGTGGGTTGAGTCCCGGATTCGGTGCATCGCTCATGGTTGCTCTCCCACGGTTGCGCGTTGCACATCGGGCGCCACCGTCGCGCCGGGCGTGCGCGCACCGCTTGCGAATGCCTTGTTGACCACGCACCCCACGAGCTGACCCCGGCGCAGCACGAGGCGACGCGCGAGGCGATGGATCACGATCTCGTCGGCGTCGATGTTGAAGTTCAGCAATGACTCCGTGCCGTCGTCGTTTTGAACGAACATGGCCGGCAGTTCAGCCTGGTCGGCGAAACGAAGGCGGATGTGGTGGCCGTCGTCGAAGGCGCGGGTCGGCTTGAGCGACGCACTTCCGCAGAACCAGTAGTCCCAGTTGCGCGTGGCTGCCGTGCGGGTGAGCTTCGCGTCCATCTCAGCACGCTGGGCCGCCTCTTGGGCAGCGCGCAGCGTGTCGGCCGGATAGTTGAACCGGATCGAGTAGATCATCCGTCGAGCCGCGGCCCCGGCGGACGCCCGGGCTGAGACGATGTAGTCGAAGTGATAGGTGCGACGGTCGGTGAGGATCGTGAGGTTCGTATTGGCCTGCGCCTCCTTCGGCTTGAGAAAGAGGTGGTTGCGTTGCGCACCCACATCGAAGGAGCCGTTGTCGCCGGAGCCTAGGTTCACGAAGGTCTCGCCCTCGGCGAACTGCAGGTGAATCTGGTAGCCCACGTAGCCATGCAGGCTGATGACGTCTTCCGGGTCGTAGTCGATCGTGCGCACGCGCGCATCCACGTGCCCCTCGGGCGGGATCGTTGCGGCGCGCACCGCCGTGTGGGTGGTGCACAGCCAGCCGATGACGAGCACCAGCACGAGCGCGGGCCGGCGAAGAGATGCAAGACGATGGTTCATCAGCGCGCCTGCTTTGCGGGGGAGAGGGGGACGGCGACGGTCGGTGCGACTTCGGGCTCGCGCCGATACTCGACCACCCTGAAACCCAGGGGATTGAGCGAGCGCCATTTGTCATCCTTCGATGGCGGCACGTAAGCGAACTCGATCGTCGCCACCCAATGGGTCGTCTGCTCATCGCCCGTGCCGCCGGCTCGGGCGTAGCGGCTGAAGCGAACTTGTGCAAGCTTCTCCTTGCCGCTTTCCAGCTTGAGGAAGGTCACAGCACGCACCTGCGCGCGAATGGCCGTGCCGTCCTTGAAGGTGTTGAGCGGCGAGAGTGGATTGTTGGCGGCCCACGACGCCGCCCAGGCCTGGTTCAGGAGAGGCGAGTTCTGGGAGGCGACCAGCTCGTAGTCGGCTTCGGCGGTCGCATAGAAGTAGCGCTCGCGTGCAATGACATAGTTCTGCAGCAGGTTGCGCGTCACGACCTCTTGAATGTCGGTGGTACCTTCGTAGGTCGGCACGATGTCGACGATGCCGCTGCTGCTGTCCACGCGAATGACCACCGGCACCGGCTGCTTGAGGGGCGTGAGTCCAGCGACAGCGGCCACGGCGAATACCGCGACGGCCGTGGCGGCAGCGGCCACGGCCCAGGCGGTCTTGGCGGAGCCTTGGGCGCGACGTGCGCGATCGAGCTCCCAGCTCTGAGCTTCGAGCGTGTAGCGCTCGAGCGCCTCGTCACGATGCATCGGAGCCTCCTGCAGGAAGGGGTGCCGGGGAGCCATTGATGGGTGTGAGGGCGCCTTCGCAGGTCGGAGGACGGGGTGCTCGCGTGCCGCAGCCGCCAAGCGCCAGAGTGAGCAATAGTGCGACCATGAATCTCACGTGAGAGCTCCTATAAAGTCGTTTTGGAAGGTCAAGTCCGAGAGGAAGAGGGGTTCATCACTCGGTTTCTGGGCAGGGTGGGGCGCTGCGCGCCTGCACCCCTGCCGGCCAGCGAAGCGATCGACGACCCGACCCGGTTGCCTCCCAGGCGACGGAAGGAGTCCCATCGGCTGCCGCGTTCGCCGTGCAGGCCGTCGAGCACGCCGCGGCCGAATTCGTACGCGCTGCGCCTGGTGCCACCGAGCGCCCACTTGGTGAGCCCACCGACAGCGCTGAAGGAACTGAGCGCAACGCCACTGGCAAGTCCGGCGGCGATCGGCATCACTTGGCACATCACGAGCAGCACCACCGCTGCGATCAAGGCCATGTTGATGGCATCCACCGTCGTGAGCGCCGCGCCACGTTCCGCGGTTTGAGCGGCGTAGTTCGCAACGACTTGCAGCATGAGCGAGGCGACCATGCTTGCGAGCACCGCGACGAGCGCGTAGTTCGAGAGCTGGGCGACCCATGCCTCGAAGAAGCGCCGTGTCGCTTCGAAGAAGAGCAGGGAGATGAAAATCGGGCCCAGCGCCAGCACGACGGACAGCGCGATCTTCGACAGGGCGAAGAGGAAAAGCGCGTAGACCGCGACGGCGCCGATGATGAGGTAGATGACGGCGCCGGCGATGTAGAAGCCCACATCCCCATTGAGCACACCGCCCCTGCTCCACAGGCTGAATGCGACCTCTCCCCCCTTCTCCCAGATCGTGTCGATGGTCGAGACGGGATCTGCGGCGCCGACGATCGCTGCCGCGAGTTGGGTCGGGGCGTTGAAGAAGGTGTCGACGATGAGCTCGTTGAAAGCCCAGAGTCTCAAAGCCACACCCAGGATGACCGCGATGAAGAAGATCCGCTTGATCCCCTCCAGAATGGGTTCCTGAATCTTGCCGGTGAGCGATAGGTATCCCCAGATCATCACGTAGAGCGTTGCCAACGTGATCACCGCGGGCTCGACCGCCGACGCCAGCGCGGCGGACTTCGCGCCCACGAATTCAGTGAGCTGAGAGACGAGCTGCGTCCAAAGCTGCCGAAAGAACATGGCTTGGCTCCTGAAGTTTCAAAAATCGTGCGACGCCACTTCGACCTCAGCCGCTGGATGCGCCGTCGGCCTTCTCCGTGGGGTCGCATGGCTTGTGGTTGGTGCGCATGCCGCAAGCGCAGCGGACGATTGGCAGCCCGCTCGCCGTTTGAGAAGCCAGTGGCTTTCCCGAGTCCGCCATGGCGATGACCACGACGGTGGCGCGCCAAAGCGATGTGTTGAGGGGGCAGGGGCGGCTAGGGTGTCGGTGTGAATCGACTGGAGAAGTCACCGTGGCCGGACACCACGCGTTCTCGGGTTCGCTGGCGCAGTCTTGCCTCATCAGCCTGGGACAACTGGTAGAGCGCCTGGAGCTTGGTCTGCTCGTTCGTCAACATGTTCTGCTCCCCCTGGATTCGCGCTTGCAGCTCCTGAATGGCCTTGGGGTCTCGGGCTCGCGCGATGGCGGTGATCAGCGTCTGCAGTGCAGAGAACCTCTGGCTGGTATTCTGAAAAGCCGTCTGGGTCATGCCATCCAGCAAGGCGGCAGATTGACGGCCTTGTTCGACGAGTTGCCTGAGCTCAGGGCTCAGCGCGTCCATCTGCGTCGTCGACAGCACGCTGTTGGCGCTCACGATCGATCGCACCTGTTCCGACAGACCTGCATAGCTTGGCACGGGCGTGTCGAGCGACCTCCTCAGATCGGCATAGTTGCTCGGCAAGTAGTTGCGTGCTGCGTCGGAAGTCGCAAGAAGCTGCTCCATGCCGCGCGAGCCGCTCATCGACTCGTAGGTCTGCTTGAGTTGCTCCTTGGAGGCCTTGAGCTCGTCGAACTGCTTTTGCATGGCAGAGATCTGCTGTTGCCAGTACATGATCTGCTGGATCAGATTGGCAATGGCCGCGAAGTCGATGACCGGGATCCCCGCACGCGCTTGCAGTGGAGCCAGTAGCGCAGCGCAGGTGACAAGCGAGAAAAGCAGCTTTCTAGGCATGTGGAAACTCCTGGGGCGAAGGTCGTTGCGAGCCGTGCTGTAGCAGCGCCTCGCGAAAAGGGGCGAGCCACTGGGTGGGGGCGTCTCCATGGCGCTTCATCAGCGCCTGCATGAGCCGGACGTTGCTGGTACGGCCCGAGATGACGCCCAGCGCATCGTCCAGATGCCTGAGGTCCAACTGGGCCACGACGCTGTCGCGGTTCTGCTTGATGAGGAACTGACGCGATCCGGGCACGAGTTCCTGCTTGACCAGCGCGAACTCACGCTCGGTGAGGTTGAAACCCTCGGTGCAATCCGCGTGGTTGGCCTCGGGGTTCGGAAAGAGGATCTTGGTGGGCGTTTGCTCCACGATGGCTCGCGCGATGCTCGAGCCCAGAACATGGTGCGTGCTTTGTGTGAAGGTCACGATGTTCGCGTTCTTCTTGCGCCACGTCTCCAGGCCGTTCTTTGCGAAGCTCGCGAATGCGGGGTCGTCCAGCAGCTTGGCGAACTCGTCCATCCAGCACACCAGCGGCCGGCCATCGACCATGCAGTTGACGAGATGGAAGAGGTACATGGTCAACGGGGCGCGCACCACGTCGTTGTCGAGGAAATCGGTGACGTCGAAGCCGACCAACGCATGGGCCTCGAGCAGTGGCGCGACGACGTCGTGGTCGTTGTCGAACACCCACGCGTAGTCACCGCGCTCCGAGGCGCACCATTTGCGCAGCCGTGCATGGACACCTTCCGGATCGGTGACGTCCAGGAAAGCCAGCAGGCGCGACAAGCGGCGGTAGGGCGGCGCGAGTGCGAGCGTCCCGTGCAGGGCCTGATCCAGGTCGTCTTCTTGTCGCACGCTCAGGAGCTCGTGAGGCGAGCGCATCACGAGGCGGCGCAGCCATTGCCGCAGGAACTCGAGGTTCGTGGGGACCCCTGCGTCGAGCTGCAGCGGATTGCAGCCGGTGGGACTTCCGTTCTTCAACGGAAGGTACTGACCTCCCAATGCCCGCACGAGGATGTGGAGGCCCTCGTCCTTGTCGAAGATGATCTGGGTGGCGTCCAGCCGGTTGCAGATCGCGACAATGCAAAACCCGAGGAAGGTCGTCTTTCCCGTACCAACGGGCCCGACGCCCGTGACATGGCCCACATCGCGACGGCTACCGCCGTCGGGGCTGCGCGGATCGCTCGCATGCAATGAGAAGTAGTAGGGCGAGCCTGCGCGTGTCGTGAGCATCGCCAGCGCATCGCCCCAAAAGTTTCCGCGCGCGCGACCCGTCGGAAAGTTGTGAAAGGGCGACATGGCCGCGAAGTTGCGGCTCGTGATCGGCGCCTTGCGCGTCCGGTAGCCGAAGTTGCCCGGCAACTGCGCCCAGAACGCGGCCTCGAGTGCCAAGTCCTCGCGTGCGACAACCATCCCGGTGTCGCCGAGCAGGTAGCGGGCCCGCGCGATGTGGTCGTTGAGTTGCTTGAGCCGCGGTACGCCCTCGACGGCGCCTGCACCTTCCTCGGCATCGGCGAGCACATGCAGGCTGAAGTGATGATCGCCGACGACGAAACGGTTGCTGACCAGGTCATCCAGCGCGTCTGCGAGCTCGTCAGCCTGCGAGACGGCCAGATCGCCTGCCGCCGCCATGCGGTTGTGCTGCCGACGCATCATGTCCACGGCGGTGCCTTTGGCCAGGAACGTGAAGCTCTGCGCGAGGATGAACGGAAAGTCGGCCGTGAGAAGACCGCTGAACATGCCGGGCGCCGTGGGCGTCGGGTACTCCTTGATGCCGAGGAAAGCGCCGATGCGACTTTGCGTCCCCGAGCGGTACTCCATGGCTTCGTTGCCGAAGAAGGGGCGGGATGTGGCAAGTACCTCGTTGAGCGGCGATCGTGGCAGCGGTATGCGCTGCCACTCCCCATTGATCAGCATTGCGAAAAACTCGAGCAGCGAGGAGAACGGTTTTTGTGTGCCTATCGGTCGGTAGATGCCCAGTGGCTCGGGGTCGTAGCGCTCCAGTGAGGCCAGTAACTCCTGGCGAAGCTTGGTGCATGTGTCCAGGGAGTCCTTGAGCTCTGCCACGGCGCCCTGTGCGTCGGTTCGCTTGAGGAAGGCCAGCGCCGCGTTGCCGACACGGGTGGACTGGGGACGGTAGACGACGGACAGATAGAGCTCGTTGACCATGAGCCGCTCCTCGGCCATCTTGCGGCGGTAGCGCTGCTCGAGCTCATCGGCAAAGCCGGGGACGGTGCGCCCGGCGGGGTAGCCTGTCTCTCGCCTGCGTACGACGTGGGTCCACAGCGCCAGATGTGGTGATGCGATGTTGCGCAGCAGCACGTTCAGGCGTTCATGCCAGTTGTTGAGGTCCTCGTCGTCAGCGCTCTCGAAGCTTGCGCCCCCCAGGCGCAGGGTCTGGACATAGTCTCCTGAGCGCAGGCGAACCACATGGGCATCGACGTGCGAGGAGAAGGGGATCATCGAGGCCGCGCTCGCTTCGCGGCGCAATGTCGATTCAGAACGGGTGGTCAATCGCACAGCGCACCCTCCACGGCGATCAGCACCTGCACGTGTCGGTCCCGGCGGCGGCCGCGGGCACCAGGCAGGGTCAGAGCGAGCGGGCTGTAGGAGTTGGCGCGCCAGAAGCGCAGGTTTCCGTTGAGCGCCCCTGGCAAGCGCGTGCGGCCCCACAACTGCAGCAGGTCGAAGAAACGTGGCTCGTAGAGGCATACGAGGTAGAGCACGCCATGGATCGGGACGAAGGCGAGCAGCCAGGCGAGGTTCTTCGTGACGATGAAGGATTCGATGGTCACGACGATGTTGAACATCATGGCGGAGTAGGTCACGCCCCAGACCATGGAGGGCCGGGTCATGCCGACGAACAGAGAGTCGGCCGTGATGCCGTGGTTGCGATGCATGGCCACCCCTCAGACGCCGAAGAGGCCTCGGATCCAGGAAACGATCTGTGGGCCCCCGAACACCAGCACCGTACCGATCACCACGGCCACCAGCCACCACCAGCTCAGCCGCCCGAACCAGGCCATCGCACCCGAGACCATCACCGCGACGGCCGCGATGGGTGTCAGGATCGCAACGAGTTGCTGCTGCGCGGCGTTGGCGCCGGTTGCAAACGGGCTGCCCGCATGCGCCATGAGGGGCCACAGCACACACAGAGCGGCGGCGAGCAGGACGCGCAGGGCAAGCGTTGGCGCTCTTGAATGGCGCATCGCCGGACGGTGGATATCACGAGTGTTGAAGTTCATGTGCCACTTTCTTTGTTTCTCACGCTGGTCGGAACAGGGGAAAGAGATCCCGCGGGCGGTGGCGCCGATGGGTCCGCGCTGCCGATGCGTTGCTGATACACGTCCCACCAGCGCGCGGGTGCTCCCGCATCCGAGCGGCGCGCGGTGGGCTTCGTGTCCGTCGACCGTGGTCTGTCGGCGCTGCGCTGCCGCGGCGCAGACGGGCTTTCTTGTAAGGCCGTTGCGAGCTCTCGCTCGAGCGCGACCAGATCCCCGAACGCGCGTGCACGCTCCGTGTCGACTTCGGCCGCGCCTTCGGCATCTGCGGCCTTCAGACGCGCGGCATGACGGCGAGTCAAGGCGTCGATGGACGCTTTGGTGTTCTGGAGCTCCTGTCTGAGGATGGCGACGCGCTCGCTGTTGCGCGTTGCTTGCACGACGGGCGGCATGCTGGGCTCGGCGCCGGCGGATTGGCAAGCCACTGCAGCGAGGATTGTTCCCAGGAGCGTCTTTGGGAGCGCTCCTGAGAACATCTGAAGGCGCGTTCCTTGGCACGTTCCCTGGGGCCTTTCTGGCCATGCCGTCAAGCGCGGTGCCGCAGATGCCTTCGCTACGCGCGTATTGCATCGCATGCAACGCTGGATGAGCCGTTGCACCCCAGGAGGAGGGTTCGAGAAGTTGGTGGAGATTTGCATCGGGTGCAATGTCTGTGCGCGAGGGCTACCACGCCACTATCAGTTCGGGTAGTCATCGGCTGGGCACCTCTGGTCTCCAATGCGCACCTTTGCCGGCAGGCGTTCTCGACGCCGTCGACCGGCGTCGACGCACGGGTCCTTTCAGACCGGCGAACTGCTCCGCACGCTGCGGTGGCTGCACGCTTGCGTCGAACAAACCTTCGACCAAGGGGATGGCATGGGCAAGGTGGTGGTCTTCAGCAATCAGAAGGGCGGGGTGGGGAAGACCACTCTCGCTGTGCTTTACGCGTTCTGGCAACGCGAGAAGCACGACAGATCCGTGTGCCTCATCGACCTTGACACGCAGGGCAACGCCTCCAAGACGCTGCGTGCACATGCCCAGGGTGTGGGCGCAGCCGGGCTTTTTGTGCAAGGGACCGAGGTGAAGGATCAGCTCGCAGGACAAGGCCGGCTTGCATTGGCGCCGGCCTCGAGGAACCTTGCAGACGTCGAACTTGCCAAGGCGGAGGTTGCCATCCCGGTGTTTCGCCGGAACGTCGAGGCTCTGAGCTCGCTGTTTGACGTGGTGGTCATCGACACGCCACCCGCGCTCGGCTTGCGAATGAGCGCCTCACTGATCGCCGCCACCGATGTGGTCTGTCCGATCGAGTTGGAGGAGTACAGCATCGATGGCGTGACCGACATGCTCAAGACGGTCTTCGGTGTGCGTCAGCGCTACAACCCTCAGCTGCGCCTCGCCGGCATCGTGCTCAATCGCTTCAACCCTCACTCCGTGCGGCAAAAGGCAGCGATGCGGCAACTCGTCCAAAGCTTTGCCGAATACATCGTTCCCGCACACATCTCGACGCGCTCGGCCATTCCGGAAGCGTTGTCGCAGGGTGTGTCGGTCTGGACGCTGGCCAAGGGCTCAGCACGTGATGCGTGCTTGGAGGTAAGGGAGGTTTTCGAGCTGCTACAGCGTCGCATGGACGCGCAAGACGTGGCATCTTCGGGCATGCCATCATGAAGGACATCAAGCCACTCGACCTCAGCGGGCTCCACAAGTTTCGGGCTTCCGAGCTTCTCGATTCAGCTGGCACTGCAAGTGCGCTGCAAGCGCCCCTGGAGATCGCGCTCGCGTTGATCGATGCCGATCCCGACCAGCCGCGTCGCCGCGTTGGCGAGCAGGCTCTGGTCGAGCTGAGCGAATCGATTCGTGTGCACGGGGTGCTCGAGCCGGTGTCCGTGCGAGCGAACCGGGCTGCAGCTGGACGCTATCTGATCAACCGCGGCGAGCGGCGCGTGCGTGCCGCTCGACAGGCAGGCTTGATCACGGTGCCCGCGTTTCTGGACGATCGAGCGGACCCCTTCGCTCAGGCTGTGGAGAACCTGCATCGCGAGGACATGTCCCCACTGGACCTCGCGCTGTTCGTCCAACTGCGCGAGGCCGAGGGAATGTCGCGCGCGGACATCGCTCGCAGGCTGGCCAAGTCCCGATCTTTCGTCACGGAGGCGGCCGCGTTGAACGATATGCCGCCGCCGCTCAGGCAAGCGATCGACGAAGGGCGCATCGGCCTTGACCTTCGTGGCCTCTACCGACTTGTGACGGCCTGGCGCCGGGCGCCAGAAACGGTGGCGGCCGCCTTTGAGCGGGACGCACCGACCACCCGCGCGGAGGTTGAAGCGATGCTGGCCACGCAGGAAGCGCCAGGGCCTGCTCCGACGGAGAAGGCCGAGCGCTCTGTTGCCCGGGCGACAGCGACGCGCAGCGCGGGCCGTACGGTGCTGGTGGTCGAACACGGCGGGCGCCGGGGGACATTGCGCATCAAGGCCCACGACGCCGACAAGGGTGAGGTGCGCTTTGCCGACGGGAGTCATGCGGCGCTGCCACTGAGTGAGCTGCGCTTGGTGTGCTGGGCCGCGCAGGAGTAGTGATCGCATCGCAGCGGCTGATTGGCATTCCATCCGGCGCCGGCCGAAGTAAGCAATTTTCCTGGGACCGGGAGCGCTCGATCTCCGAGCAGTCGCGCCCCCCTCAGAACGTTTGCGTGCCTTGGACACCCAACGAGCAATGAGGCGTCCTCAGCGAAGGGGCACCAACTGCTTGAGTGCGCAGGCAATCCACGCGTTGCCATCAGATGGTCCGGCACTTGCAGGCGCCGAGCCGCCGTACTCTCTTGCGAGCGGAGGCCCTTCGCGGCTATCGCCCGCCATCTTTAAGCTGCCGACGCGGCGGTGCAGGCGGCTCAGCCTTGGGGCTCAGCCCTGGATTTCTTTCGTCCGATGGGCGTCGGATTTCGCTCCCTGTAGCGTTCCCACCAGTACAGGGCTGGAAAGGCGATGGCATGAGCGGCGGCGCAGGCGAAGCCGATGACCATGACGATGACGGCGAGAAATGGGAACACCGCGATTCCGATGAAGGTTCTGAGCACACTCATAGGTGGAGAAAGGCGCAAAGTTTCTCTTGAGCCGAGGCCGATTCCGTAGGACGCTTCCGCTGCACCTGCGGCAAGGGCGTCGATGGTGGAACTTCTTGGCGCGGCGGGCCAGCAGTTGGCGACTCTGACATCGGGCTTCAAGAGCCAAGCGGTGCGGTTCGGCCGCTAGCCGCATGGCTCATTTTGACGACGGGCAGACGCTTGCTTCTGCGGGGCTCGGTGGCTTGTCCGCACTGTCGTGCGGCGGGTGGCCCGGCGCAGGGGGGCGTGCGGCGGCACACGCCGATTTGCTGGAACGGGTGGCCGGACGCCACCGACGGTCCAGCGGGCATCAGTGCCGCTTGTTGAAGCTTGCGGTGCTGTCTTTTGCCTTGGACCACGGCGCAGGTCGATGCGATCTCGGATGGACGCGAAGCCTAGATGCATAGTCGACCAGCGCTTGGTCGACCGCATCCTTGCGGAGCAACTGCACCTTTGCGCAGTTCCCACACTGGTAGGCCTCTAACCACGGGAACACTCGCATCCAGGGACGGCGCTCTACGCTCTTCAAATGGACGATGCTGCAGGAGCAGCTGTTGAGAACTGTCATGCTCAATCCGAGGGTATGGGTGGAGCCATCGATTGTCGCATTTGAACGGGGAAATGCATACCATCCGCCGATTTCTTGGGCGAAGGGTCGTATTTGTGACTGATCGGTTATATTTTGTATGTAGAGTATCGGCATGCGCCGAGTGCGTTGTTGCGTGAGACGGCGCTCCTGCGGCGGGGAGCTTTCAGGCGATCGAGTGAGGATGCTTCGACGCCTGGACGCTGGACGACTTGTGGCCTCGGTGGAGGGGCGCGCATTCAGGCGAGTGCGTCTCGCGGTGCGTCAACATGCTCAGCGACGCAGCCCCGCAGGCTTGCTGGAATGTTTGATGGCCCATGCATGGCTCAAAAGAAAGCCCGCCGAAAGGCGGGCTCTTACGGGCGCGACGAAGCTCATGCGCCGGCCATCACCTCGGCCATCAATTCTTCCTTGCGCGCCATCAACTGCTCGCGCATGGCCACGAGGTCCAGACCCTTGGCGGCACGGGCCTTCGGGAACATCTCGTTGCGCTCTTCCTTCACATGGTGGTCGATGTACTCGCCGAGCACCTTCACCTTGGCATCGAACATCTCGTCGATGTCCTCGGCTTCCTGGATCTGAGCGATGAGATCCTTGGCGCTCGCGTGTTCGACCTCAGCCTCGTCCAGCAAGTCGGTCTCCTTGATGGCCTCCCGCACCGCGGGGTAGAAGATTTCTTCCTCGAGCTGGGTGTGTACTGTGAGTTCTGCGCAGATCTGCTGCGCAAGCTCGCGCTTTTGTGCGGTTGCGCGGGCCGACTTCGAGCTGGCGACTTCGTCGTAGGCGGTGAACATCTTCTTGACGTTCTTGTGGTCGGTGTCCAGCAGGCTGCAGGCATCGGGCTGGGAACGATTCGTGGTCATGGCATAGCTCCTGTGATATGGGTCATGGGGAGCTCAAGATCGGATCCTCGTCTCGATAGGGCCGTAGGCGATAGGCGCATCGCTTCGCCAGAATTCTCGAAAGCCCGCCAAACGCTATGGCAGTCAGAAAGGTCCGATTCGTTGGTGCGACAAGCACATCGGATCCCGAGAGCACTTGCGTTCGGCCAAGATGCGCTGCGCCAGTCGTGCGTGGGCACCGCTGCAACGGCGAATGAGGCTGAGCGGGTTGATTGCAGACGCTCTTGAAATTTTTTGCCGCTGCCGCTAACTTGAACCCGTCGAAGTTTGGGTCGACGAAGAGGAGGTTTGTATGACCACAAGCTTGCGTCAACAGATCGTGACTTCTCGTCTACCGATGCCGATCTATCGAAACGAAGAGCTCGATCAACTCCGCATCTTGCGGGCTGCCGGGCTTGTCGTCGCGGCTCTTCCCGATCCCGGCGGATTCGCCGGTCCGTTCGGTGAAGGTCTCGCAGCGCAGGTGCTGACCGTGACGCAGAAGGGTCGTGAGGAATTGGATCGATTTGAGTATCCCGGCGCTCGGGCGCCGCTTTGGCGACAGCGCATGCCGCGGATCTTCACGCGGCACCGCACGACGCCGCCGTCCTCGAGCAACTCTTCATCCGCACGCTGCAGTAGCGCGGCGCCCGACCTGCTGCCTTTCTCGGCCGCAAGAGGAATTGCCTAGGGCTTGGGGTGCGAACCGTGTAGCGGGGGCAAGCCTGGGTCTGCCTGCGGCACTCAAGGTGAACAGGTCCGAGTTTCTTTCGGCCCGTTGGCGAGGAAATTTGATTCCCGCAGCGACTCGTTCGAACCGAACGCGCCCCGAGGCATGGATGGCAGCGCCTGTCAGCGCGTGAGGAGGCGGCGTAGGCCAGGCGATCGAGCATCGCCGTTTGAGGCCTCCTGTAACCGTCGAGACGGAAAGCAGGTCGATCTGCTGAGGGGGAGCGCAGGGCTTTCATCCCCGGCGACGGGTGGGGCCGTACAGCACCGCTGCCGAAGCGGGCAAGGACGTGTATCCCCTGGTGGGCGGCTGGCGTCGCGCGCTGTCAGCTCGCCGGAGAAAGAAATTCGATGAGCGCCGCATTCACTCGTCCGGGGTCTTCGTGATGCAGCCAGTGCGAGGCCTTCTCGAGCCGCACAATGTCCGCATCTCGGCAAAACGGCAGAGCTGCGGCGGCAAGCCCCGGTTCAAGCGCAGCATCCGCTTCACCTCAGATGATGCGCACCTTCGCGTCGATCAAGCCTTGATGTGGTCGCGCGAGCGGCAGCGCGCGATACCACCGCAGCATCGCGGCGACCGCTCCCGGCTGCGCCCAAGCCTCACGATAAGCGCGCAGTTCGGCATCCTTGAAGGTGTGGGGGCGTGCACTGCGAGTCAGCGCCTTCTCCAGCAGCGCGAAGTTCCGTGCTGCGAGCACAGCGTCTGGCACAAAGGGCACTTGGAAAAATGCGATGTAGCTGCTGCGCAGCATTTGAAGGGGATGGCTGAGCGTGTACAAGAACATGCTGGCCGGGTGAGGCGCGTTGAGGATGGCGAGACGATCGACGGCCGTCTTGTCGCGAGCGGCCAGATGCCAAGCCACCATGCCGCCCCAATCGTGGCCCACCAGGCTGAATCGAGGCGCCCGAAGATGCTCGGCCAGCTCGCGAATGTCGTCGGCCAGGGTGTCGAGGGCGTAGGCAGAGATCGAACCGGGTTTGTCCGAGTTTCCGTAGCCGCGCTGATCAGGGATCGCGACGCGAAAGCCTGCATCGACCAGGGGACCGATCTGCTTGCGCCAAGCACCCCCAGTATTCTGGAAAGCCATGCAGCAGGATGACCAAAGGCGCATCCTCACTGCCTGCGAGAGCCACGTGCAAGGCGATGCCGTTCACGTGAATGGTGCGATGCGTGAGGGTGGCTAGGCTCGACATGGTTAGTTTCGATCGACAAGGCAGGGCTCTGGGTGTTGGTGTTTCAAGCCGGCCTGCCCTGGCTGCCCTGTCTCCCCTTCATGTGCGCCTGCTGCGCTCTTCGCTCCTGTTCAGGAGCGCTTGCGGACGGCGCCGTAGATGGCCAGCACGACCACTGCACCGACGACGGAAGCCACGAAGCCTGCTCCAGCGCCCGCTTCATACCACCCCAGGGCGCGTCCGAGATAAGTCGCGAGCAGGGCGCCGACGATGCCCAGAACGGTGGTCCATATGAAGCCAAGGGCTTGGCGCCCAGGCATCACGGCACGCGCGACCAAGCCTGCGACGAAGCCGATCAAAATGGTCCAGAGGAATGACATAAGCACTTCGATATTTGTGGAGGAACAACAAGCGCACAGTTCAGTCGCGCCCCAAGCGGTCGCTGCGATAGCCAAGGCCGATGTTCAGGAAGCCGAGTACAAGACCCCGTAGGCCCGGAAGCCGTCGCCGCGAATGATCCCAACATTGAAGCTGGGCGGTGGTGTTGCTTGTAGGCGCAATCCGAGAAGCGGGTCGGATGTCAAATCTCCAACCCGGCATTTCGTCGGCCGGCCCTGAGGCCGCCGATAAGGGTTGGCGTTTCTCTTCGGGTTCACCGATGCTGCGGCGTGGTGCTCGACACGGCATCGGCGGGCATGCCGTCAGCACCACGCCCCGAAGTACTGCTCAGCAACGGCCCTTCTTCGCTTGTCCCGGCGGGCAGTGATACGGTCCGTGTTCATGATGGCGATGAGCGTCCCGATCGCGACGGCGCTCGTGTCTTTCATGGTGCTCGTGCCTCTCGCGCCACCCTTCACGCCGTCGCCAGTTCCCTTCGCTCCAGCGCCATCCTCCACGATCCTCGACCCAACGACCCGGCGCGTAGTCGTAACCTGCGCGGGCCTTCACCCACCGACCTGGGCGCCAGGCGTAGTCTTGACCATTCCATGCCCATCGTCCCGGTACCCAGACAAAGCCGCCTCGCGGTGCAGGTGGCGCTTCATAGCGCGGAGCCGGCGGCGCCATGATGACCAGACCGGGTACGTTGATGTTGACGGCAACCTGTGCGGTTGCAGGCGGGCAGATGCCGAAGAAGGACAGGGCGCCTGCCAGGGCAAGTGCATTGAGATGGAGTTTCATGGGCTCAGCGTTCCTTGTTAGTGGGGCTTCGTTTCAACGCGAGCCGCATGCCGATCTTCGCCCCGCGGCAGGGCGATGTGCAAGCTGACAAGGTTGTTCGTTGATTCTCGTAGAACGCGGGGCACCTGCGGGCGCTCGCGCCCTCGCCCAATCCCGGGTCGGTGGATGAAACAGGATAGCGCGGCCGCAAGGGATGAAGCGGTCAGCTGCAATCGCGTTGTGTACCGGGCAGGAGAATGCACAAGCCGTGGTCAAGAACTGGGCCTGGGGGCGCTAGCCCGAGGCGTTGGGCCGCATGCGAGCGCAACATGCTCGCCATTCTCTCGGAGGTCAAACAGATGTTGGCCCAGCAGGGCAGCTCGCCAGGCACTCCGGTGCAAAAAAGGCCGCAGAACCGGTCCGGTCATCTGGTGTTCCCTGCGGCGGTCGAACGGTGCTGGTGGTGGTGGACGCGGGGCGCTGGGGATCCTTGCATCAGGGCTCTCTGATGGCGACGAAGCGCAGGTTCAGTGCGCCGACGGGCTACATGTGGCGCTGCCGCCTGGCGAGTCGCGACTGGTGTGCTGGCTCGTGCAGGAGCAGGAACTCTAAAGCTCGCGGCAATCGCTTGATCCGGGGCAACGAAGAGGCGAGATGCTCGGCTTGGTGGCAGCAGTGAACGTGACACACCAAATCGCTCAAGTCTTGCCAATCGGTAGCATGACCGTCGGCGCATACGTCAAGAGCATCTAACTAGAGCTACGAGTTCACACCCGTGCTCATGCGGTGGTCGAAACATCGAACGAGGGCTGCTTTTACGCCCTTGCCGAGAGATCGCATGGCAGAGGCGGGGGCCTGTGGCCGTGCAGTTGCTGCTTTGCCAGATTTCGCGATGGGCAGCGGCCCTGGGCCCAGTTGCTCTGCTATGCCCGGCGCCGCCAAGATGCTCGGTCGGCACTTGGCCCGTGACTGGTATGGCGTCGCGATGCGCCAGTCCGCACAATGATTGGATGGCAGCACTCATGGATGGGTTCGGCGAAACGCCGATTGCCGATTGTGAGCACCGACCTTCGACTGCTGGAGGCATGCAGCCTTCGCGTCAACGGTCTTGAGCCGAGCTCAGTTCATCCGCGTCAACGGAGCAAGGGGAGTAGCCGTATGCGGTGTGCTCCACGATGAACCTGGGAAGCAGGAATCGCCGAATATCGTGAGGGAGACCAGGCCTCGTTGTTTCCGCAATGGACTTTCCGTTCACGCTCAACGTCGGGTGTGGTTGCCGTGCGCCTAAGCGGAGAAGCCCGCGCAGGTGCATACCACCAGCGTTGACCCGTTTTACCGCGTTGAATGGCGCTGAAGCGCTCGCCTCCAGCAGCCTCGATCTCCAGGCCACCTCGCTGGATGCGCCATCAGCGTAGTACGAGTACCGGCACGGTCGTCTGAGTCAAGACGTGTTGAGTTTCGCTGCCGAGCAGCAGGCGCTGCAAACCCCTGCGCCCGTGCGACGCCATGACGATCAAGTCGCTGCGGTGCTTGCGCGCGGTAGCGATGATGGATTCCGCGACCAGATCGGAACTCATCGCGACTGTCTTGGCGACCACGCCTTTGTCGCTTGCTTGACTGGCGATGGAATCCAGCATTCCCTGCGCTTTTTCTGCCCACTGCTTCTCGATCCTGCCAATCTCTTCCGCCGAGAAAGTGGCTGCGCCCTCAAGAAAGCTTTGCGGATAGCGGGGGATGACATGCAGTACGACGAGATCGGCATTGCCTTGTGCCGCCATCTCAACGGCGCGTGACACGGCTTTCTTCGATAAGGGAGAGCCGTCGGTCGCGACAAGTATGCGTTGAAACACGATAGATGCGAAAGGGAGAGTTGCACTCGAGCCTAGGGGGCACTTCTCGCACACGGCTTGATCCAGATCAACTCGCACGTATTGCAGAGCCTCTAGTCTTGAATGATGCAAGCCAGCATCGCCTCTCTGCCCTTCAACTCCGAGGTCTTGATCAAGACCTCTCAGGCATGGGAGGCGCTCGACGATCAGCAGGAATGGACCGAATTCAGCGACAGGGTTGCGATCGATCCGAAGGACGATCGCTGGACCTCACAAGTCATGGTCGGCGGCATGCGTTGCACCGCGTGTGGATTCAGCGTCGAAGCCGTGCTTCGTGCACTACCGGGTGTGCTCGAAGCCCAGGTCAATCCGGCCAGCCGAAGAGCGCGCATCGTATGGGTGTCTACCGTTACCAAACCTTCTGTTTGGTTCGAGGCTTGCGCCGCGGCCGGCTATCCATTGCTGCCAGCAAGCCCAACATCGGTACACGGTGAGAATGCGCGTGAACTGCGCACCGCCCTTTGGCGGTGGCTGGTATCGGGCTTGTGCATGATGCAAGTCATGATGTATGCCTACCCGGCATACATCGCGAGGCCCGGCGAGATGTCATCGGACGCGCTGGAACTGCTGCGCTGGGCATCCTGGGTTCTCACGCTACCCGTGATGCTTTTCTGCTGCGGCCCGTTTTTTCGCAGTGCCTGGCGCGACCTGCGAGCGGGACGAATCAGCATGGAGCTCCCAGTTGCCTTTGGCGTGGCAATCACATTCGTCGTCAGCACGGCCGCGACTTTTGACCCGAATGGCTCCTGGGGCCAGGAAGTCTATTTCGATTCGCTGACGATGTTTGTCTTCTTCCTTCTCACAGGCCGCTGGCTCGAGGCGAAGCTCAAGACGCGGACTGCCGGCGCGCTCGACGCGCTGTTGCACCGATTGCCGGACAGCGTTGAACGCTTAAGCGGCGATGAGCGATGGCAGCGTGTGTCACCTCGACAGCTTGTGGTAGGCGATATCGTGCGAGTGTGGCCTGGCGAAGCTTTTCCGGCCGATGGCCTGCTGGTCGACGGCGACACCAGCGCAGATGAGGCGTTGCTTTCCGGCGAGTCGCGTCCGGTTCCACGCGGGCGCGGAGACTGCGTGCTTGCGGGCAGTCATAACATTTCTGCGCCAGTGAAAATGCGTGTGGAGCGTGTGGGAGCGGAAACGCGCTTTGCAAACATCGTGCGGCTTATGGAACGTGCGGCGCTTGAGAAGCCGCGGCTCGTCCGCTTGGCCGATCGATTCGCATATCCGTTTTTGTGGGGGGTACTGGTATCAGCCGCTGTCGCTGCCGCGTTGTGGTGGTCCGATGGTCCAGGTAAGGCATTGATGGTGGCTGTATCCGTGTTGGTCGTCACCTGTCCGTGCGCATTGTCCCTTGCCACGCCCGCGGCCATGTTGGCAAGCGCGGGTGCCTTGGCGCGTGCTGGAGTACTGACGGCCAACCTGCAATCCTTGGAGACGTTGGCGAGCATAGACACTGTCGTTTTCGACAAGACCGGCACACTGACCACCGACACGCCTCAGCTGGAGCGTGTGTACTGTCGCCGAGGGCTTCTCCCTGGCGACGCACTGGAGATTGGCGCGGCCCTGGGTAGCCTTTCTCTGCATCCCGCCGCTAGGGCCTTGGTAAATGCATGGTCAGCTCAGTTCCGAAATCCACCGCAGTGGGAGCTGTCCGGAACGCTCGAGATGGCGGGGCAGGGTGTGCAAGCCAGTCGTCGGCGCGCGAACTCAAAGTTTTCTCCAAATCCCGAGATCAAGACACGGCTCGGATCGGCGACGTTTTGCACCGTGCAGCCGCTGCAGATCGATGGAATGCAGATCCATTTGACTGATGACCAAGGGTGGATGGCAAGCTTCGTTCTGTCCGAGAACCTGCGCGCTGATGCAGCGCAAGCCGTCGTTGCCTTGAAGCGCCAGGGCATTTCGGTACGCATGCTGTCGGGAGATCAGGACGCTTCCGCGCGAAGGGCGGCAGCGCGTGCGGGTATCGCAGCGGTGCAAGGTGAATGTACGCCGGAAGAAAAGCTCAATGTCCTCTGGCGTCTACAGGCCGAGGGCAGGCGCGTGGTCATGATCGGTGACGGCTTGAACGACGGACCGAGCCTCGCTCGAGCCGATGCGTCGTTCGCGTTTGGTGAGTCGGTTCCGATGTCGCGTGCAAAAGCCGACTTCGTCGTCCTGGGCGATGAGCTGATCAAGATCCCTGACGCGATGGCACAAGCGCGACGCACGCTGCAAGTGATCAGGCAGAACCTGGCCTGGGCGGCAGGGTACAACGCCATTTGCGTTCCCGTCGCGATCGTGGGTTGGCTCCCGGCGTGGCTTGCAGGACTTGGCATGGCAGCAAGCTCCCTTGCAGTGCTGCTGAACGCCTCAAGACTCGCACTAGCGCGTCAAGCGAAGGCCTGATGGAAATTCTTTTCCTCCTCATCCCGCTGTCGGTCGTTCTGGTGCTCGCGATTCTCGGTGGGCTATGGTGGGCGATCGAGCGTGGCCAGTTTGACGATGTCGACGCAGAGGGTGAACGCATCCTGCACGTCGATTGATTTGGATCAAGCCTCGAAGGCGGCCCCGCGCGGAAACTGCCCGCAACTCAATCAAGGGCACGATGATGCAAGCACCGACAACACCCGCCGTGGAATACGACGACACAGTCGTGCGGCAATTTGCGCTGATGTCCGTGGTGTGGGGAGTGATCGGCATGCTAGTGGGCGTGGTCATTGCCTCACAGCTGACATGGCCCGAACTCAATCTTGGCGTTCCATGGCTCAGCTACGGGCGCTTGCGACCACTGCACACCAACGCAGTCATCTTCGCGTTCGGTGGCTGCGCGCTGATGGCCACAAGCTTCCACGTGGTCCAGCGCACCTGCCAGGTGCGGCTCTTCGCACCCAAGCTCGCTTCCTTCGTTTTCTGGGGCTGGCAGGCGGTGATCGTGGCTGCCGCCATCAGCCTCCCGATGGGGTATACCAGCGGCAAGGAATACGCAGAGCTGGAGTGGCCTATCGACCTGTTGATCGCAGTGGTCTGGGTGGCCTATGCCGTCGTGTTCTTCGGCACTGTCGGAACGCGCAAGGTGCGCCACATCTACGTGGCGAACTGGTTCTTCGGCTCCTTCATCATCGCGGTGGCGCTGCTGCATATCGTCAACAGCGCCGAGATCCCGGCGGGCTGGATGAAGAGCTACTCAGCCTATGCCGGCGTGCAGGACGCCATGGTGCAATGGTGGTACGGCCACAATGCCGTCGGCTTCTTCCTCACAGCCGGCTTCCTGGGGATGATGTACTACTACATCCCCAAGCAGGTTGGCCGGCCGGTGTATTCGTACCGGCTGTCCATCGTCCACTTCTGGGCGCTGATCTTCACCTACATGTGGGCGGGTCCGCACCACCTGCACTACACCGCGCTGCCCGACTGGACCCAGTCGCTCGGCATGGTGTTCTCTTTGATCCTGCTGGCGCCGAGCTGGGGCGGCATGATCAACGGAGTGATGACGCTCTCGGGCGCCTGGCACAAGTTGCGCACCGACCCGATCCTGCGCTTCCTCATCGTGGCGCTGTCGTTCTACGGCATGTCGACTTTCGAGGGGCCGATGATGTCCATCAAGACCGTCAACGCCCTGAGCCACTACACCGACTGGACCGTCGGCCATGTGCACTCCGGCGCGCTCGGCTGGGTGGGCTTCATCACCATGGGCTCGCTCTACTACCTGATCCCACGCATGTACGGCCGTACCGCCATGTACAGCACGAAGGCCATCGAGGCGCATTTCTGGATCGCCACCGTCGGCATCGTGCTGTACATCGCGGCGATGTGGATCGCCGGCGTGATGCAGGGCCTGATGTGGCGCTCCATCAACCCCGACGGCACGCTCACCTACACCTTCGTGGAGAGCGTGAAGGCCACCTTCCCGTTCTACCTGGTGCGCGTGATCGGCGGCGTTCTCTACCTCAGCGGGATGCTGCTGATGGCCTGGAACGTCTGGATGACCGTCATCTCCGGCCTTGCGGTGCGCGCCGAGATCCCGCCCCCCGCCATGGCCCATGCCTGAGGACGCACGATGAACCAGAAAACCTCCGGCTCGAGTTCCAGCTCCAGCGGCTTCACGCACGAGAAGATCGAGACCAACAACCTGCTGATGATCGTGCTGATCCTCGTCGTGGTGGCCGTGGGCGGCCTCGTAGAGATCGCGCCGCTGTTCTTCCAGAAGTCGACCACCGAAGCGGTGCAGGGCGTCAAGCCACTCACGCCGCTGCAGCTCGCCGGGCGCGACGTCTACCTGCGGGAGGGTTGCTACAACTGCCACTCGCAGATGATCCGCCCCTTCCGCTCGGAGACGCTGCGCTACGGCCACTACTCGGTGGCGGGTGAGTTCGTCTACGACCACCCGTTCCAGTGGGGCAGCAAGCGCACCGGGCCTGACCTGCACCGCGTGGGTGGCAAGTACAGCGACGAGTGGCACCGCATCCACCTGAACAACCCGCGCGACGTCGTGCCCGAGTCGAACATGCCGGCCTACAGCTGGCTGGAGAAGACGCTTGTCGACGCCGAATCGCTGCCGGCCCACATGCGTGCGCTGCGCCGCGTTGGCGTGCCCTACACCGACGCGGAGATCGCCAAGGCTTCGGAAGAGGTCACGGGCAAGACCGAGATGGAGGCCACGGTGGCCTACCTGCAATCTCTGGGCCTGGCTCTCAAGTAAGCAACAAGAGACTGCAACCATGACCGACCTCACCACATTGCGCATAGCCGCCACCGTCGTCTGTTTTGCGCTTTTCATCGGCATCGTGATCTGGGCGTACTCGCGTCGCAACGCGCGCGGCTTCCAGGATGCTGCACGACTGCCCTTCGAGCAGGACTGAGGAGCGCACGATCATGAGCGATTTCATCAGCCATTTCTGGTCCGACTACGTGGCCGTGATCTCGTTGCTGAGCATCCTCGGCTGCGTGCTGCTGCTGTGGTTCACCGCCCGCAAGCGGGTCGCGGCCAGCGCCGACAACACCACGGGCCACGTCTGGGACGAAGACCTTCGCGAGGCCAACAATCCGCTGCCCATGTGGTGGATCGGTCTGTTCGTGCTGACCATCGTCTTCGGGCTCGGCTACCTGGCGGTCTTTCCGGGACTGGGAAGCTTTCACGGCAAATCCGACTGGAGTTCGCGCGGACAGTACGACGCGGAGATTGCCAAGGCGAAGCAGGAACTTGCCCCCGTCTATGCAAAGTACGCCGCCATGCCCGTCGAGGAGATCGCCAGGGACACACAGGCCAAAGCCATCGGCGAGCGGCTCTTCATGAACAACTGCGCGCAGTGCCACGGCTCCGACGCACGCGGCAGCAAGGGCTTTCCGAACCTGACCGACAAGGACTGGCTGCATGGCGGCACGCCCGAGAAGATCGTCGAGAGCATCACCAAGGGCCGCGTCGGCGTGATGCCGCCGATGGCCGCAGCCGTCGGCACCACAGACGACGTGAAGAACGTCGCGAACTACGTGCTGAGCCTGGCAGGCGAACCGCATGATTCGGTGCGTGCCGGCCTCGGAAAGTCGAAGTTCACGGCCTGTGCGGCCTGCCACGGCATCGGTGGCGTTGGCAATCAGGTCTTGGGCGCCCCCAATCTCAGCGACAAGGTGTGGCTTCACGGCTACGGCGAGTCCGCGATCATCGAGATGATCAACACGGGCAAGCAAAACGAGATGCCAGCGCAGGAAGGTCGCCTCACGGAAGCGCAGATCCGGATGCTCGCCTCGTACGTCTGGTGCCTGTCCAACAACACGTCCACGGCCACCCCTTGAGATCCGAGAACGGCGCAATGCCATGACCCGGAAGATCATTCCCATCGTCAGCGCTGGCAGCGAGGAGGTCGGGCTCTACGAGGCCACGAAGAAGATCTACCCCCGCAGCGTGCGCGGCATGTTTGCGCGCTGGCGATGGGCCATGGTCTTTCTCACCCAGCTGCTGTTCTACGGCCTGCCGTGGGTGGAGTGGGGTGGGCGGCAGATGGTGCTGTTCGACTTGGCCGCGCGTCGCTTCTACATCTTCGGGCTAGTGCTGTACCCGCAGGACCTGATCTATCTCTCGGGCCTGCTGGTCATCAGCGCGCTGTCGCTCTTCCTGTTTACTGCGGTGGCCGGGCGGCTGTGGTGCGGCTACGTCTGCCCGCAGACGGTCTACACCGAGATCTTCATGTGGGTCGAGCACAAGATCGAGGGCAACCGCACCGCACGCATGCGGCTGGACGCCGAACCGATGTCGCTCGAGAAGCTGGTGAAGAAGTGGTTCAAGCACATCGTCTGGATCGGCATCGCGCTGTGGACCGGTTTTACCTTCGTGGGTTACTTCACGCCGATCCGCGAACTGGGCATGGCCTTCCTGCAGACGCAGATGGGCTCATGGGAGGAGTTCTGGGTCTTCTTCTACGGCTTCGCCACCTATGGCAATGCCGGCTTCATGCGCGAGCAGGTCTGCAAGTACATGTGCCCCTATGCGCGCTTCCAGAGCGCCATGTTCGACCGCGACACGCTCATCGTCACCTACGACCCCGGACGCGGCGAGCCGCGCGCGCCTCGCCGCAAGGGCCACGACCCGCGCACGCTGGCGCTGGGCGACTGCATCGACTGCGGCCTGTGCGTGCAGGTGTGCCCGACCGGCATCGATATCCGCCAGGGCCTGCAGTACGAATGCATCGGCTGCGGACTTTGCGTGGATGCCTGCGACACCGTCATGCAGAAGATGGCCTACCCGCCACGGCTGATCCGCTACGACACGCAGAACGGCATGGAGGCCGGCTGGTCGCGTCGGCAATTGTTGCGGCGTGTGCTCCGGCCACGCGTGCTGGTCTACACGACGATCCTGGCGGCACTTGTGATCGGACTGCTGGCCAGCCTTGTCGTGCGTACGCCATTCAAGGTCGACGTGGTGCGCGACCGCGCCTCGCTGGCCCGCATTGCCGAGGGCGGGCGGCTCGAGAACGTCTACCGGCTCCAGATCATGAACGCCACCGAGAAGTCGCGGCACTACCGCATCGCCGCCGACGGGCTGGATGGCCTCGGCGTCTCGCCCGACGAGCCGGTGACGGTCAATGCGGCCGAGTCGCGCTGGGTTGCGGTGCGATTGCAGGTCCCCTACGGCACTGTGCCCGCCGGTTCGCACACGGTGCATTTCCGCATTCGCGACGAGGACAGTGGAACGCAGGTTTCGGAAAAGGCGGCCTTCCTGGTGCCGCGCTGAAAGGTCGACATGAAAGCAGCAACCGCAACGACAACAACGACGGCACTCGCGATGAACGAAGAAGCCGCAGGCGCCTGGTGGCGCTATCCGCTGCTCTGGATGGTGATCGGCGGGCCGCTGGCCGTGGTGGTCGCGAGCTTCGTCACCTTCTGGCTGGCCTGGCGCAGCCCGGACGCGCTGGTGTCGGAGGACTACTATCGCGAGGGCATCGAGATCAACAAGACCCTGGCCGAGAAGAAAATGCTGCCCGCGCTGGCCGGCCGCAACCATGCGATGACGCCGGCGGACGACCTGCCGGCACCCTCGCCACGAAAGACCGCACCATGAACGGACTGCGCCAGTTCGCCGGCATCCTGTGGCCGTCCTTCCTGGTGGCCTGCGGCATGGAAGTGCTCGTGTTCGCGCTCGTCGATCCGATCAATGCGTTTTGTGGCGCCGACGCGTTGCACATGTCGCGCCAGGGCATCTACACGGCGGCTTTCTTCGTCTTCTGGCTGATGGCCGCGGCCTCGAGCGCCTGTACGGCACTGCTCGCCAGGCCTTCCGTCGCGGACCTTTCCGACGCCCCTCCTTTGCGGACACCCACGCGATGACTCACGCCGCTCTCGCTCCTGCGCCCATGCGGGTCCCGCTTCCCGTCGAGCTGTTGCGGCAGTTCGACGTCCCCGGGCCGCGCTACACCTCCTATCCCACCGCCGACCGCTTCGTCGAGGCATTCGGCGCCGACGACTACGCACGGGCACTGTGCCGCCGGCGTGAGACGGGGGTGGATGCGCCATCGCTGTCGCTGTATGTCCATATCCCGTTCTGCGAGTCGCTGTGCTACTACTGCGCCTGCAACAAGATCGTCACCCGCCACCGCGAGCGCGGCCAGCACTACCTAGCCTATCTGAGGCGCGAGGTGGAGCTCCAGGCGGCGCAGTTGGGGCGCGGCGCCACCGTTGGCCATCTGCATCTCGGCGGCGGTTCTCCGACCTTCCTCGACGACTCCGAACTCGGCGAACTCATGGCGATGCTGCATCGCTCTTTTGCCTTCGTGCCTGGCGGGGAGCGCTCCATAGAGGTCGATCCGCGCACGGTCGATGCGCAGCGCCTCGCGAACCTGGCAGCACTGGGCTTCAACCGCCTGAGCTTCGGCGTGCAGGACTTCGACCCCGCCGTACAGCAGGCCGTGCATCGCATCCAGCCGGCGCAGCAGGTCTTTGCGCTGATGGATGCGGCGCGCGCGCTCGGCTTCGAATCCATCAACGTGGACCTGATCTATGGCCTGCCGCGGCAGAACGACGCTTCCTTCGAGCGCACGCTGGCGCAGCTGCTGGAGCTGCGGCCCGACCGGGTCGCGCTCTACGCTTATGCGCACCTGCCCGAGCGCTTCAAGCCGCAGCGTCGCATCGCGGCCGAAGAACTGCCCGATGCCGCCGCGCGGGTGCGCATGCTAGCGAGCGCAATCGCGCGGCTCACCGAGGCGGGTTATGTCTACATCGGCATGGACCATTTCGCACTGCCCGACGACCCTCTCGCGATCGCCAAGAGGCAGGGGCGTCTGCAGCGCGACTTCCAGGGCTATGGAACCCGGCCTGAGGGCGACCTGATCGCACTTGGAGTCTCGGGTATCGGCCGTGTCGGCTCGACCTACAGCCAGAACGCCAAGAGCCTCGACGAATACTGCGACCTGCTCGACCAGGGGCGTCTGCCCGTGGTGCGGGGCCTTGCGCTGTCGCGCGACGACCTGCTCCGGCGCGAGGTCATCATGGCGCTGATGTGCCGCGGCAGGCTCGACTTCAACGCCATGGGCGATGCGTTCGCCATCGACTTCTGGCGCTACTTCGCCGTCGAGTTCGCGGCGCTCGGGCCGCTGGTCGCCAACGGCCTGGTGCGGTTGAGCGACCACGACCTCGTCGTCACCGAGCAGGGTTGGTTCTTGGTGCGCGCGGTCGCCATGGTGTTCGACAGGTACTGCCGCGCGAACCGCGCGCGCTTTTCCCGCGTGGTCTGACCATGCAGCTCGCGCTCGCCGGTGCCGCGCTTCTCATGGGCCTTGCCGGCGGGCCGCATTGCGTTGCGATGTGCGGTGCCGCTTCATCGGCGGTGATCCGGATCTTGCCACTCGCGACGGTGGGGCAGCAGGGTGCGATGCCAGCACTCACGGCACCCGGCGCCTTCCATCTGGGACGTATGTCGAGCTACGCGGCGGCGGGTGCCATCGCTGCCGCCAGCGTCGACAGCCTGACGCTGGCCAGCACCCACGTTGCCGCGCTGCGGCCACTGTGGGTGCTGCTGCACGTGTTCGTGTTCACGTGGGGCGCGATGCTGGCCGTCACGGGGCGGCAGCCGCTATGGGCACAGCGCATCGGCCGCTCGCTCGAATCGCGCCTTCGACCCCATGCCGGCGGCACGTGGCTGGGCGTGCTCGCGACCGGGCTGCTGTGGGTTGCGCTGCCCTGCGGGCTGCTCTATTCGGCGCTGATGCTGGCGGGGCTGGGCAACGGGCCGTTGCAAGGTGCGACGCTGATGGCGCTGTTCGCGATAGGCAGCGGCGCTTCGCTGGTTGCCGGGCCATGGCTCTGGCAGCGTTTGCGTCTGGCCAGTTCCGGAGGGCGCCAGGCCTGGGGGGCGAGGGCGGCCGGCGTGCTGCTGGCCGCCGCGGCGGTGCATGCCCTGTGGTCGGATCTCATTCGCCAGATCGACGCCTGGTGCCGATGAACCGCGATGGCTCCTCCGGGGGAGCATCGGCGGCAAGGGTCTCCCTTCCTGCAGGCGTGATGCCGACCACGGTGGCTGCGTCCTGGCGCAGGCAGTCATCGAAGTCCGCGCGGGCGGGAGGAATCAGCGCCTCGACCTGGCCGGCGGCTTCGAGGATTCGCAGCCTGTCGATCATCGCGGGATCGGCCTCCGCGCAAGGCAGCTGCGCAGTGGCGAGTCTGCGGAGCAGGTTCATGCACATCGATCCATCTCCGAGAAGCTCAGTCCAGAGTGATCCACTTGATGAAAAGCTGGAACACGAGCCACAGAACGGCGATGCCGAGCACCGCGCACAGCACGATGAACAGCAGCAGATAGACAGACATCCGATTTCTCATGACGCGGCGATGCAGGCGCATCCAACGCTCAGCGCTCGTTGTGGGAGCAGGTGCTGACGCCGAAGAGGGTGTAGGCCGGGCAATTGCCCACCACGCCCGTCAGCAGCGGCACCACGCCGATGTAGCCCCAGAACCCGATGAGTCCCTTGGCTGCAAGCACGATCAGCAGCAAGCCCGCGCAGACGCGAAGCAGGCGGTCAAGGATTCCGACATTCTTCGACAGGAAAAGCATGTGACTTTCTCCTTTGAGCGGATGGAGAAGAATCTTGCTCGCCCGACCGAAGGCAGAGGTTGAGGGGGATCAAACCTCGGATCGAGTCAACCGATCAGTGTGCCCAGGCTCTCGAGCGCCACCTTCGGATCGGCGATGCCGTGGTAGATGGGTGGCACCTCGAGGTCTAGGCCCATGAGTCCGTAGACCCCATGCATTGCGCCGCGCACCGAGTATTCGACCGTGAAGACGACGTCCTCGGGGATCTCCACGTACTGGCCCAGCAGGGCGAAGTTCTTCGCTCCAGCCGGGATGACAGGTGGTCGGTCCGATGCGCTGCGGCATGCGAACTCGCTGGTGATGTAAGGCATCATCACGGGCACCACGGTCGTGGTACGTCGTACCTCCTCGAGGATGTCCTCGAAGCCAAGGTGATGCATCAGCTCCGTGAGAATTTCCTGGCCGCTGGCCTGGGCCATCGTCTTGTCGACGTGGTTGCCCTGGATGTCGACGAGCAGTCCATAGCCCCATAGCGTGTAGATGCCCTCGGGCTGGTCCTCGAAGTGCGGCGCGTGCGGCACCACGATCGACATCAGCCAGCTCGAATCCTTGAAGGTCATGAGCCCGCCGGTGCCGGGCGGATTGCCAGAGAACGCCTGGATGCGCCGGATCAGCAACGGGCTGCGCATCGTGAGCGTGAACGACTCCCACTTGCTCTCGTCCACGTTGCCGCAGAAGGTCTCCGGCCGGCCGAGGCCCGGCGCCTTGCGCGCCATGTTGCGCCACAGGGTCCAGGCCCCGTCGCTCTGGTTGCGCACCAGCTCGGGCGCCTGCTGGTCGGTGCCGTTGCGTGAGTCGGCGGTCATGGAGCCTATGGTGACGAAGGCACATTCTTCCGCGCCGATGCTGTACGTCAGTGGCCGGCCTTCCTTCACGCAGTGCAGGGTCTCGAGCCGCAGGCCGTCGGAGCTTCTGGCAAAGTCCGCATCTATCACGCATATGCCGTACTCGAACCGCACCCCGCGATCCAGCAGCCAGGTCACCATCGGACGCACGATGGAGTCGTACTGGTTGAACTCGGTGCGCCGCACGCCGCCCAATGTGTGGATTCGCGGCAACTCCTGCAGGAAGCGCAGCATGTAGCGCTTCAGCTCGACCGCGCTGTGCCAGTTCTGGAACGCGAATGTCGTGCGCCACATGGCCCAGAAATGGGTGTCGAGGAAGTGCGTGGAAAAGCATTCCTCGATGCGCCTGGTGCCCAATGCGCGTTCCGGCGTGGCGAGCAGGCGCATCAGTTCCACGCGGTCCTGGAAGTTGAAGCCCAGGTCGCTGGCGTCGAGGATGCGGCGATCCCGGTTGATCAGACGGGCGTGTGCATCGGAGCGCCACAGCGCATTGAAGGCCTGGATCTCGTCGCGCACCGTGTGGCCCGTTGAACTGAGCGCAGGAATGCTCTGCAGTACGTTCCAGAGACAGCTATATGTCTCGTCGGTGAACATGCGCCCTCCGCGTGTCACATAGCCTTGAGCGGCATTGCCGGTGCCATCGAGCGCGCCGCCTGGTGTCGGCGCTTCTTCGAGAATTCGGATGCGCGATCCGGGCATTCCGGCGTCACGGATCAGCAGCACGGCAGCGGACAGGGCGCCGATGCCGCTGCCGACGATGCAGGCTTGTTGGAAAGATGTCATGGTGCAGTGCCCTTGGTAAGCGGGTGAATGAGGCCGAGCCACGCGGCGTCGGATGCGGATGTGCCATGACGGCATGAGCAGTGGTACGAGATCCGAGACTAGGCACGTACCACCGGCACGACCTTGCGCCGGATCAAGCCTCGGCACCACCGGAGTCAAGGCTCGCGGGTGGTTGATGCAGCGCAAGGCTGCACGCGACGAGGGGGCCTAAGGTCACCGCACCACATCCCGCCAACCCAAGGAGCCCTCATGCATACCCCGAAATCCATCCTGCTTCACCTCGACGGTTCGGTCCGTACGGCGGAGCGCATCAAGCTGGCCCGCCAGCTCGCCGAGACTTTCGATGCCGAAGTGACCGCCCAGCCGTGCACCCTGTCCGCGCTCATGCGCTACCCCTATGCGATCGAGGCCGCGGCGGAAGCGGTCGCGATCATGCAGGAGATCGACAAGGACGCGCGCGACAAGATGCACGCCACCTTCATGACGCACAGCGAGGGCTCCCAGCGCCTGCATTGGGTCGAGCCGGAAAGCGACGGCCCATGGGGATTCGGGCGGCGAGCCCTCTATGCCGATCTGTTGATCCTCGGCCAGCGCGACCGCAACGACCCGATGGACGGCGAACTGCCCGGCGATTTCCTGCCCAGCGTGCTGGTGCAGAGCGGCCGGCCAGCACTGGTGCTGCCATATGCAGGCTCCATCGGACCCATCGGCCGCAACGTGCTGGTGGCCTGGAAGGAAACCCGCGAATCCGCGCGTGCCGTGACCGCCGCGCTGCCGTGGCTGCGCCAGGCGGCGCGTGTGCATGTCGTGGCCTACGGCGTGGGCGCGGAGACGTCACTGCAGAGCCTGCAGAACTACCTGCGGGCGCAGGGCGTCCAAAACATGGCCCTGCACCCCGCGGGGGACAACGACGACGATGTCGGCAACAAGCTGCTGTCCCTTGCCTCCGACCTGAGTTCCGACCTGCTGGTGATGGGCTGCTACGGCCACAGCAGGGCGCGCGAGTGGGTGATGGGTGGTGCCACGCTGTCCATGCTCCAGTGGATGACGCTGCCTGTGCTGATGTCGCACTGAGGCGCACCGTGCGCAACGACTTCCTCGGCGGCACCGGTACCGTCACCGGCTCGAAATACCTGCTGACGCACGAAGGCCGGCGGCTGCTGGTCGATTGCGGGCTCTTCCAGGGGTTGAAGCAACTGCGCCTGCGCAACTGGGACGTACTGCCGGTCGACCCCGCCGGCATCGATGCCGTGCTTCTGACGCATGCGCACATGGACCACAGCGGCTTCGTGCCGCGCCTGGTGCAGCTCGGCTTCAAGGGCAAGGTGTACTGCAGCGCGGCCACCCGCGAACTCTGCGAACTGCTGCTGCCCGACTCGGGCCGCCTGCAGGAAGAAGACGCCGACTTCGCCAACCGCCACGGGCATTCGAAGCACAAGCCGGCGTTGCCGCTGTATACCGAGCAGGACGCGCGCGCGGCCCTCAGGCGCTTCGACGTTGTCCCGTTCGGCCAGGAATGCTCCCCGTGGCCGGGTTGGTCCTGGCAGCTCCGCAGGGCAGGGCACATCCTCGGTGCCGGCAGCCTGCGAGTGGGCTGGGAAACATCGAGCATCCAGTTCTCGGGCGACCTGGGGCGCAGCGATGACCTGCTGATGCGTCCGCCCGCGGCCGTCGAGCCGGCGGACTACGTGGTGATGGAATCGACCTACGGTGACCGCACGCACCCCGCCATGGACACGCTGGCCGAGCTGGCAGGAGTGATCAACCGCACGGCCGCGCGCGGCGGCATCGTGGTGATCCCGGCCTTCGCGGTGGGGCGCGCGCAGACGCTGCTGCATTGCATCCAACTGCTCAAGCAGGCGCGCCGCATTCCCGACATGCCTGTCTACCTGAACAGCCCCATGGCAGCGGACGCCACGCGCATCTACCGCAAGCACATGGACGAGCACCGGCTGAGCGCCGAACAGTGCGCCGCGATGCAGGGACAGACCATCATCGTCAACACGATCGAGGAATCGCGGCGGCTGAACACGCTGGACTTTCCTTCGATCATCGTGTCGGCCAGCGGCATGGCGACGGGCGGGCGGGTGCTGCATCACCTGAAGGCCTACGCGCCCGATCCCAGGAACACGATCCTGTTCACCGGTTTCCAGGCTGCTGGTACGCGCGGGGCAGCCATGGTGGCCGGCGCCGACGCGGTCAAGATCCACGGCGCCTACGTGCCGGTGCGCGCCGAGGTCGCAAGCCTCGAGACCCTGTCTGCCCATGCCGACCGCGACGGCCTGATCGCCTGGCTCGATGCCCAGCGGGCACCACGCCGGGTGTTCGTGACCCATGGAGAGCCGGTGGCTGCCGATGCCCTGCGGCTGGCCATCGAGGAGCGTCATGGCTGGCCGTGCATCGTGCCCAAATACCGGGAGTCGCACGAACTCTAAAACCCGCCGTGTGCTGGCTTCGTCAGGGCACGAGCACCGCGGCGCCCTCGATGCGACCAGCGCGCAGGTCGGCCAGTGCTTCGTTGGCCTGGGCTAGCGGATAGGTCTTCGCGTGCACCTGCAGCGGATGCTCCCGTACGAAATCGAGAAACTCCTTCGCATCGGCACGCGTGAGGTTCGCCACCGAAACCAGACCCCGCTCTTCCCAGAGCAGCCGGTAGGGAAATGCGGGGATGTTGCTCATCTGGATGCCGCCGCACACCACGCGACCGCCCTTGCGCACGACGCGCAGCGCGGCCGGTACCAGTTCACCGGCGGGCGCGAAGATGATGGCCGCGTCCAGCGGCTGCGGCGGTCGCTCGTTTGAGCCGCCGGCCCACGCTGCGCCGAGGCTGCGCGCGAACGCCTGCGTCGTACGGTCCGCGGGCCGGGTGAATGCGAAAACCTCGCGGCCTGGGCGATGGCGGCCTGTGTCACCAGGTGCGCCGCAGCGCCGAAACCGAAGATGCCCAGCCGACGCGCATCTTCACCGGCCGCCTTCAGACTGTGCCATCCGATCAGTCCGGCGCAGAGCAGGGGCGCGATGCGGACCGCATCGGCCTCGGGCATGTCCAGCGGAAGGCAGAACGCGGCCTCGGCGATCACGTGGCTCGCAAAACCGCCGTCGCGGTGGTAGCCGGTGAAGCGTGGCGCATCGCAAAGGTTCTCGTGGCCGCTCGTGCAGTAGGCGCAGCAGCCGCAACTGTGGCCCAGCCAGGGCACGCCCACGCGGTCGCCCAGGCGATGGCCCGTCCCCCCCGAGCCGATCGCCTCCACGACGCCCACGATCTCGTGGCCGGGCACGATCGGCAGCACAGGCAGCGGCAACTCACCGTCGACGATGTGCAGATCGGTGCGACAGACGGCACAGGCCAGCACGCGCAGACGCAATTCGCCGGGGCCGGGCTCCGGGATGTTGCGCCACTCCATCTCCAGCGGCAGCAGCGGGGCGCTCAGCATCATGGCGCGCATGGTCGGCACGACCACGGCGGAAGCCGCGAAGTCAGCGGGAGTCGGGGAGGTGGAGGTCGTGTGCATGGAAGGTCTCGCTGGACGACGGCTTCGGGCGTTGCCGCCTCAGACCATGTACTTGCCGCCGTTGATCGGCAGCGTGATGCCGTTGACGAAGCCCGATTCGTCGGCGACGAGAAACACCACGCCGCGCGCGATTTCCGCCGGTGTGGCCAGGCGCCCGGCCGGGATGGTCGTCAGGATGCGCGCCATCACCTCCGGCGCGACCGCGGCCACCATGGCGGTGTCGGTGTATCCCGGGGCCACCACGTTGGCGGTGATGTTGTGCGAGGCGCCCTCGAGTGCGAGCGACTTGGTGAAGCCGACGAGGCCGGCCTTCGTTGCCGCGTAGTTGGCCTGGCCAGCCTGACCGGACTGGCCATTGACCGAACCCATGTTCACGATGCGGCCGAAGCGCCGCTCGCGCATGCCGCCGATCGCGGCACGGCACATGTTGAAGCAGCCGCCGAGGTTCACCTCCAGCACCTCGCGCCATTGCGCGATGCTCATCTTGTGGAGCATCGCATCGCGCGTGATGCCGGCGTTGTTGACCAGCACGTCGATGGGGCCGAGTTCGGCCTCCACGCGCGCGACGCCGGCCTGGCAGGCATCGAAATCTGCGACGTTCCAGCCGAAGGTGGGGATGCCGGTGCGGGCGGCGAAGGCCTGTGCGGCCTCGCTGTGGCTGGCGAAGTTAGCCGCCACGCGGTAGCCCGCGGCCTGCAGCGCCTCGGCCGTGGCTGCGCCGATGCCGCAGGTGCCGCCGGTGACGAGCGCGACGCGCATGCTCAGGCGTCCACGAGCAGGTCGTTCACCACCACCGAGACGCCGGGCGTGGCCCATGCGGCGCCTTGCACCGCGTCGCGCTCGGTCCAGGAATGAACCGTGCCACGCAGCGTGACCTGCGAGCCGTCGACCGTGATGGAGAGTTTGTTGGCTTCGCGCTCGGCCTGGCGCGAGAGCGCCTCGTGGATCTTCTTCTCGACGTCAGCAGGCGTCACCTTGGGCTTGACCTTCACGAGGTTCGACACGCCGGTGACGCCCATCAGGTTGCGCACGGCGATCTCGGCGGCGCTGCGCTGGTATTCCCACTCGACCTCGCCGGTGAGTGTCAGCCAGCCTTTTTCCGCCATGGGGCGGATCTTGCCGTCGGGCACGAGCACGTTCCACTCGAGCGCGCGCTCGGCCGCCAGAGCGATGTCGGCATCGGTGCGCTGGTTGTCGAAGGGCAGCTTGACCGTCAGCTCCACCGCCAGTGCCTTGACGCCATGCACGCGTTGCACCGCGCGCTCGATGGCGTACTTCTCGGCGTAGTGTGCGAGATGGCCGGTGAGGGTGACCACGCCGTCCTTGACGATCACGCCGATGTCGGAGGACTTGACGTCCGGTGCCCAGGCCAGTTCGGCCTGGATGTCGTCGCGCAGTTGGGTATCGGTCTTCATGGGAGTTCCTTGCAGTGGATGGACGAAGGGGCGGTCGGCGCGCGGGATGGGCGGTAACCGTGGGATCCACTGTAGGAAGCGGGCGCCGGGCCCGTATTGCGCTGGATCAAGGAGCGCGCGGCACGTCCGGGCGCCGGGCTCAGGCGATGGCGTCGAGCAGCAGGGCCTGGAGCACGAAGCGCCGGTTGTCGGCCAGAGGGGTCTGGTCTCCGAGCAGTTCGGCGAGCCGGTCGGCAGGATGGGCTTTCATGGCGGCTCCGTTGAATACAGGTATGCCGGCGTGCTGGCCGATGCGCTGCACAAGCGCGGCGTCGAGGCCCTGGCATTCCACGGCGTCATAGAGGCGGCCGAGCATGCGGGCGGTGTCCTGTACTTCCTGCGGCGCGCTCGCGAGCGAAAGACCTGGACGCATGACGGCCACGTGTGCACCCAGTTCCTCGGCCGCGTTGCGGAACAGCGCCTGCGATTCGTCGGGTGCGGCGTCACACAGCAGCCCCAGGTTCTTGCCGCGCAGCAGCCGGGGAACACTCCCGTCCAGCGCCGAGCGCTGGAGCAGCCGGGCGCGACACAGCAGGCTCGTCACCTCCAGGGGAGAGAGCGATGACGGCACGGCCTCGAGGGCGCAGGTCTGCTGGGAGAAGGGCATGGCAATGGTCATATGTGACCTTGCGAGGCTAAGTGCGCCGGAGGCCCCGGACTTGATGCAGGTCAAGGAGCAGGGGCATGCAAATGTGATCTGCTGCACGCCGCGCGCCGCTGATACACGCCGGACACATTCCATTCACCGAGCGTTACCCATCGATTCCGGCCGTTGTCATTGCGTTGCCGATGGCTTCCTAGCATCCATCCATCGACACGCGACCGACCACCAAGGAGTGCCAGATGCTCAACACCGCCACCCCCTCGATGACCGCTGCAGTCCCGCCCGGCCCGGCTCCGTTCGGCATCGGCCGGGAGTGCATGGGACAAAGCACCGCCGACACGCTGAAGCTCCTCGGCGAGCACCTCAAGCCGCAGCGCCGCGTCGTGCACACGGGCGACACGATCTACCAGGCGGGCGAGCGCTTCGGCAACCTCTACATCCTGAACTCGGGCTTCTTCAAGATCATGAATCTTTCGGCCGACGGGCGCGAGCAGGTGGTGGGCCTCAAGTTCCGTGGCGACTGGCTCGGTTTCGACGGCATCGCCAGCGGACGCTATGCGTGCGACGCAGTGGCCATGGACACCGGAGAGATCTGGGTCGTGTCATACGAGGCACTGCTGGTCGCCTGCGCGGCGAATCCCGCCTTGCTGCAGGTGCTGCACGCCGCCATGAGCCGCGAGATCGCACACGACCGGGATTCGCTGATGTCCGTCTGCACGCTGCCGGCCGATGCCCGTGTGGCCGACTTCCTGCGCTACTGGGCCGAGACGCTGGCCGAGCGCGGCATGCGCACAGACGAGATCACCCTGCGCATGACGCGTGCGGAGATCGGCAACTACCTGGGAATGACGCTCGAGAGCGTGAGCCGTGCGCTTTCGCGGCTGGCACGAGACAACGTCATCGGCTTCACCACGAAAGGACGCCGCGACGTGCAGATTCCCGATGTGGGCGCGCTGTCGGCTTTCGTCCAGCGCTGCTTGGCACCGGCGCCTGCGATGCTCCATTAAGAGAGCGCCGTGCCTGCGCGCTCAGGCGCGGCCGGCCAGCACCTTCGCCATGGCCCGCGCGAGTTCGGAGCGCGCATAGGGTTTGCGCAACAGTTCCCAGCTCTGCGGCACTTCGCGGTCCGCATCGAGAAGTTCCGACGAGAAGCCCGACATCAACAGCACTGCCATGCGCGGAAAGCGTTGTTGCACCTCGGAGGCAAGCCGTGTGCCGCGCATGCCGGCGCCCAAGGCGATATCGCTCAGCAGCAGATCCAGGGGCCCGACGCCCGCATCCAGCGCGGACAACGCCTGCTCGGCCGTGGCAGCGGTGAAGACCTCGCAGCCCAGCGTGGTCAGGAAGGTGTGCACGACTTTGCGGACCTCTGCATCATCCTCGACCAGCATTACGCGCAAGCCGGGCGGAATTGTCTCGTCAGCGCGTTCATCCTCATCGGTGGCCGCGGCCGCGGCGTCTTCCAGCTGCGGCAGGTAGAGCGTCACGGTAGTGCCCTGTCCGACCCTGCTGTCGATCGAGACTGCGCCCCGGGACTGGTTGACGAAGCCGTACACGGTGCTCAGGCCCAGGCCGGTGCCACGGCCGACTTCCTTTGTCGTGAAGAAGGGCTCGAAGGCATGTTCTTTCACCTCCTCGGACATGCCGGTGCCACTGTCGGCGATGGATATCGCGACGAAGCACGCGGTGGCATCGTTGCCCGGATCGTTGCGCTGGCTGCGCAGGGCCGGCGGCAACGCACTGCACAGTTCGGTGCGAAAGCGAAGCATGCCGCCATCGGGCATGGCGTCGCGCGCATTGATCGCGATGTTGAGCAGCGCCGATTCCAGCTGGCCCGGGTCCGCCATCACGGGCGGACAGCCGGGCACGGTGTCGATCTCTATGCGAATGCGCTGGTCCAGCGTGCGACGCAGCATGTCCGCCAGCGAGTGCAGCAGCGCTTGCGTGTCGACGGCGATCGGCTGCAGCACCTGCCGGCGGGAAAACGCAAGCAGCTTGCCGGTGAGCTCCGCGCCGCGCCGCGAAGCGCGGGCGGCGGCGCTCAGCAGCTGTTGAGCATGGCTGTTCTGCTCCAGGGCGGGGAGCTCCTCCAGGACCTGGAGGTTGCCCTGGATGACGGTCAGCAGATTATTGAAGTCGTGCGCGATGCCGCCCGTGAGCTGGCCGACGCTTTCGAGCCGCTGCGCATGGTTGAGCGCCTCCTCGGTCTGCATACGCTGCAGGCTGGTGGCAAGCAGGTTGGAGAGCGATTCGAGGAAGCGCACCTCCTCGTCCCCGAAGCGCTTGGACTCCTTCGAGCGCACCGACAGCATGCCGATCACGCGCCCCCGATCCGACAGCGGCACGGCGAGCGCGCTGACGAGGCCGGCGTCAAGGTAGGCCTGGGGCACGGAGAAACGGTTTTCCTTGCCGTAGTCCGGCACCACGACCGGCCGGCCCTGGGAGAACACGAAGCCCGGCGGGGTGTCGGGGCGGTTGGCGATGCGTGCGCCTATCTCCTCGCCGTCGACCAGGCCGACGCCGCTGGCCACGCGGAACTCCAGGCGGTTGCTGTCGAGCAGCCACACCACTGCGACTTCGACCTGCAAGGCCGTGGTGATGATTCCCGGCACATGCTGGAGCACCACCTGCAGGTCGCGCGTATCCACCGCCAGGCGCCCGAGCTGGGCCAGGTGTTCGCTGTAGCGGGCGCGTTGCAGCGCCTGCTTAACCCGCGGGTAGGCGCCGATGTCCCTGATGGCCGCCACGACGAACGGCAATCCATGGTTCTGCAGCGGGCTGAGCGCAATCTCGACCATGACCTCGCTGCCATCCTTGCGCTTGGCCACCAGCTCCATGTGCGTGCCCATCGGGCGGGGACGGGGAGCGCGGCTATAGGCCTCGCGGTAGGAAGCATGGCGCGGGCGGATGCTGTCGGGCACCAGCACGTCGACGTTCAGGCCTGCGAGCTCGTCTTCTGCATAGCCAAGCAGTGCTGCCGCCGAAGGGTTGGCGAGCATGATGGAGCCGAACTGGTCCACCACCAGGAGCGAATCCGGATAGGCGACGAAGAGCGAACGGAACACGCTGCCTTCGTCGAAGTCCGAGAGCGAGCCGGGGACGACCGCATCGGGCAGGAAGGGCGGGTTGTCCGCAGCGTCAGCCATGGGAAACTGGTAGCACCAGGATGTAGCCCGCGCCTCGCACCGACTTGATGAGTTGCGGGTCGTCCGCATCCGCCTCGATCTTCTTGCGCAGCCGGCCGACCTGCACGTCGATCGTGCGGTCGAATGGGGCAGCCTCGCGCCCGCGTGTCTGCTCGAGCAGGAAGTCGCGCGACAGCACGCGGCCGGGATGGCGGGCAAACGCCTGCAGCAGGTCGAACTCGCCACCGGTCAGGGCCACTTCCTCGCCCCGCGGATTCCTGAGGTTGCGCGCGGCGGTGTCGAGCTGCCAGCCGGCAAAGCGCAGCTTGTCGGGAGACGCCAAAACGCCGGCGGCGAATGCGGGTGTTTCCGGGGTCAAACGCCGCAGTACGGCCTTCACCCGCGCCACCAGTTCTCGCAGGTCGAAGGGCTTGGTCACGTAGTCGTCGGCGCCCACCTCGAGGCCCACCACCTTGTCCACCGCATCGCCCCGGCCGGTGACGATGACGAGGCCGCAACGCCAGCTGTCCCGCAGGCGGCGTGCAATGGAGAAGCCGTCTTCGCCGGGCAGGCCGAGATCGAGCAGCACGAGGTCTGCGGGGTCGGTATCCATCAGCGTGATGAGGCTGCGGCCGTTGTGGATCTGGGTGACGCGGAAGCCGTGGCTCTGCAGGTAGTTGGCCAGCAGCAGCGTGATGTCAGCCTCGTCGTCGAGGACTGCGATATGTGGGGCGGGTTTCATGTGCTGGCAAGGAAATTGAGCACGAATCTCTTGAACATTCTTTCTCAAGATGAGCGTAGCACGCAAGCGACGCCGACAGCACCTTGGGTACCCTTCGGCCGGCAGCTATCGTGTCCAGCGCCAGTTCTCGATCTCCGGCATGTCCCGGCCGTGGCGGGTGATGTAGGCCCTGTGCTCCAGAAGCCGGTCGCGCAGGTGCTGCTGCACATGGCCCGTGCTGTCGCAAAGCCCCGGCGTGCGAGAGATGGCGTCGGCCGCCAAGTGGAAGCGGTCGAGCCGGTTGAGCACCGTCATGTCGAAGGGCGTGGTGGTCGTGCCTTCCTCGCAGTAGCCGTGGACATGGAAGCCGGGGTGGTTGCGCCGCCTGTAGATCAGCCTGTGGATCAGCGCGGGGTAGCCGTGGAACGCGAAGATCACGGGCCGATCGGTGGTGAAGATGGCGTCGAAGTCCTCGTCCGCGATGCCGTGGGGGTGCGCGGAGGGAGACTGCAGCGCCATCAGGTCGATCACGTTCACCACCCGCACCTTCAGCTGCGGCACCTTCTCGCGCAGCAGGTCGACGGCCGCCATCGTCTCCAGCGTGGGCACGTCGCCAGCGCAGGCCATCACGACGTCGGGCGCACCGCCTTCGTCGTTGCTCGCCCAGTCCCAAATACCGAGGCCGGCAGTGCAGTGGCGCATCGCGGCGTCGATGTCCAGCCATTGGGGCGCGGGCTGCTTGCCGGCCACGATCACGTTCACGTAGTCGCGGCTGCGCAGGCAATGGTCGGTGACCGAGAGCAGGGTGTTGGCGTCCGGCGGCAGGTACACGCGCACGACCTCGGCCTTCTTGTTGACCACGTGATCGAGAAAACCCGGGTCCTGGTGGCTGAAGCCGTTGTGGTCCTGGCGCCAGACGTGGCTCGTGAGCAGATAGTTCAGCGATGCGATCGGCCGTCGCCATCCGATATCGCGCGACACCTTGAGCCACTTGGCATGCTGGTTGAACATCGAGTCGACGATGTGGATGAAGGCCTCGTAGCACGAGAAGAAGCCGTGCCGCCCCGTCAGAAGGTAGCCTTCGAGCCAGCCCTGGCAGAGGTGTTCGCTGAGCACCTCCATCACGCGGCCGTCGGGCGAGAGGTGGTCGTCGTCCGGCCATACCTGGGCGGTCGTGGTTCGTCCGGTCACCTCGAACAGGGCGGTGAGCCGGTTCGATGCGGTTTCGTCCGGCCCCATCACCCGGAAGTTGCGCTCCTGCTCATTTGCCCGCATGACTTCGCGAAGAAAGTTGCCCGCGACGCGCGTGGCTTCGGCATCGATGGCGCCCGGCGCTTCCACCGGGACGGCATGCACGCGAAAGGGCGGCATCGCCAGGTCCTTCAGCAGCAGCCCGCCGTTGGCGTGCGGGTTGGCGCTCATGCGGCGCCTGCCTCTGGGGGCAAGCGCGGCAATCTCGGGACGCAAGGCACCGTTCGCATCGAACAACTCCTCGGGTCGGTAGCTGCGCAGCCATTGCTCGAGCAATTCGACGTGGTCCGGTTTGGTGGCGAAGTCGGCCAGCGGCACTTGGTGCGCGCGGAAGGTGCCTTCGACCTGCAGGCTGTCGACCCGGCGCGGGCCGGTCCAGCCCTTGGGAGATCTCAGCACGATCATCGGCCAGCGGGGCCGTGTGCGAAAACCCCCGGTGCGCGCGTTTGCCTGGATGGCGCGAATGCTCTCCAATACGGTGTCGAGCACCGACGCCATCTGCCTGTGCATTTCGGCGGGCTGGTCGCCCACGACGAAGTAGGGCTCGTGGCCGTAGCCGCGCAACAACTGCGCCAGTTCTTCCTCGCCGATGCGCGCGAGCACTGTGGGACCCGCGATCTTGTAACCGTTGAGATGCAGGATCGGCAACACCGCGCCGTCGCGCCGCGGATTCAGGAACTTGTTGGAATGCCAGCTCGCAGCCAGCGCACCGGTCTCGGCCTCGCCGTCGCCGATCACGCAGCAGGCCAGCAGCGAGGGGTTGTCGAAGACCGCGCCGTAGGCGTGCAGCAGCGCGTAGCCCAGTTCGCCGCCCTCGTGGATGGAGCCGGGCGTCTCGGGGGCGACGTGGCTCGGAATGCCGCCGGGGAACGAGAACTGTGTGAACAGGCGTCGCATGCCATCGGCGTCCTGCCCGATCGCCGGATACACCTCGCTGTAGGTGCCTTCGAGCCAGGTGTTGGCCACCACGCCCGGTCCGCCGTGCCCCGGACCGGCGATGAAGATCGCGTCGAGGTCCCGCGCGTTGATCGCGCGGTTCATGTGCGCGTAGATGAAGTTCAGGCCCGGCGTCGTGCCCCAATGCCCCAGCAGACGCGGCTTGATGTGCGAGAGCTCCAGCTTCTCTTGCAGCAGCGGATTGTCCATCAGGTAGATCTGGCCCACCGAAAGGTAGTTGGCGGCACGCCACCAGGCATCGAGCAGCATGAAATCGTCCGGAGCAGCCGGCAAAGGAGTGAAGGCCATGTCGAGTCGCTTTCTCTTTCTGGGTGGACGGAAATTCCAGTATGGGCATGCCGGCGCGCGCGAGGTTGACCGCGATCAAACCGGTAACAACCGATACAGCGGGCGTGGTTTTGCGTTGCCTTGATCACGCGCAAGGCGGGAGGGGTATCGCGGCCTCAGCATCCGTCCAGGCGCCTACCGGGCGAGAGGACACACCATGAGCAACGACCTGACTTTTCCGCTGGCGCTGTGCAAGGCGCAGTTCGGCATCTGGCTGCACTCGCTGGAGATGCTCGAGACGGTCGGATCGCGCATCCTGCAGGACAGCATCGCGCTGACCCGCGCCGGGGCGGACGCCGTCATGCGGGCCGAGGACTGGCCAGCGCTGGCCATGGCGCCGGTGAGGGCGCTGCGAGGCTCTGGCGTGGACGGCACGCCTCGCGCGCCGGCAACTGCCGCAGCGGTGACGCCGACCATCGCTGCAGCTCGTGCGGGTGTCGGGTTGCCGGCCTCCCGGCGGACCGTCGTGACCGACGCGCTGCATACCCTGTACGTGGCGCTTGCCACGGCACCGCCGGCGCGCCCGCCGCGCATCGGCCACAAAAGCCCTGCAAAGCGAGCCAAAGCATGACGCTGCCGATCATCTCCGTGCACCTCGACCACACCGAGCGGTGCGAGGTCCGCACTCGTCTGGCGGCCCGTCTCGCCAGGAGGCATCGCAGCCACCTCATGGACATCGTGCCGACCGGCGTGCCGGAAGATCGTGCACAGGAGCCTTCATGCGCTGGCAGTGAAGGCGCGGCCGGCGTCCTCGTGATTGTCGGGCAGGTGGACGAAGCGGCGGCCGTGGGTGATGCGGAGCGCCGCTTGCCGGAGGACGTGATGCTCGAGGCGGGACGGCCCGTGCTCATCGTTCCGCGCACGGGCCACATCGCGGCGGGACTGGACCGCGTCCTCGTGGCCTGGGATGGGAGCCGCGAGGCGTCGTTGTCGCTGCACCGCGCCATGCCGCTGCTGCGCATGTCACGCTGATTTCGCTCTTGCGCGAAGGCGAAGCCGATTCCGAGATTGCGCCGAACCCTGCGGGGATGAGCGGTTGGCTGATGCGGCACGGCGTGAGGGCCGATGTGGAGCGAACAGTGACGTCGCTGCGCATCGCCGATGCCCTGCTGGATCGCACCGAGGCGCTGGGCAGCGAGTTGCTCGTGATGGGCGGCTACGGCCATGCCCGCATGCACGAGCAGCTGCTGGGCGGCGTGACGCGCGACGTGCTCGCGCAGTCGCGGGTTCCCGTGCTGATGACGCACTGAAACGCGCGGCTACAGCAGTCCCTCGTTGGTGGCCACGGTGACCGCCTGCGCGCGCGTGCGGGCGCGCAGCTTCTGGCAGATGTTCTTCATGTGCGCGCATACCGTCTGGGTGCTGATCGACAACCACCGGGCGATCTCCTGCGTGACGTGACCCTGGGCCACGAGCTGGAGAACTTCGCGTTCCCGGGCCGACAGCATCCTGCGGACGGCACCGTTGTCGCCTGCCCGAGCGGGGACGGGTCGTCCCTGGCGCAAGAGCAGGTGCCGGATCACGTCCGGCGAGACCGCCGCGCCTCCGTTGACGACCTGCAGCACCGCCTGCGTGAAGTTCAGGAACCACGAGTTCTTGACCAGGAAGCCCGAGGCACCAGCGGCGAAGGCCCGACGGACCTGGAGCTCGTCGTCCAGCGTCGAGTGCACGATGACTTCGGCCGAACTGCGGTTGAGCCTGGCGCTCTCGATCAGCTCGAATCCCTTGCCGCCGCCGAGCCGCACGTCGAGGATGAGCACGTCGAACTCCTGCTGCGCCAGCAGCCGCCTGGCTTCGGGCAGGCGGCCCGCTTCGCCGACGACGCACACGCGAGGGTCGACAACCAGTTCATGGGTGATCGCGCGCCGCGCATCGTTGTCTTCGTCTATCAGAAGCACCCTGACCGGCTTCTCTGCCTGACCGGCCAGGAAGCTCGGCCAGGGGGTCAAAGCAGTCGCGTCGGGACTCTTCGCGCGAGAGCTTTCGATGCCTTTGAGCCATTGCGGTGCACCGCGCGTCAACGGCGCCGGTTCGGGCGTGGTCATGTCCAAGGTCAGGTTTCTGTTGTTCTTGGTTGCTTCTGGCCCGATTCTTTTGGCGCACCCGGCGACATGTCTTGATGCATATCAAGGTGTTCGCCAGGAGGGCGAATAGGTCTACCACGTCGGGTGGCAGACGGGGCCCGCTCAGGCCGGATGGATTCCGGCCCTCACGGCGACCGGGCGGACGATGAGTCTGTTCAGCAGCGTCGTCAGGCCCTCGGTGCGGCGAGCCGCGCGCTCGGCCGCTGTGCGCTGGGCCTCGTCGGCCACCTCGCCGCGAAGCGTGACCACCCCGTCCTTCACGCACACGTCGACATCGCAGGCGTTGACGGCGGGGTCCCAGTTGAGTTGCGCGAAGACGTCGTGCCGGAGTTGAATGTCAGGATTCATCGCAGTGCTTTCTGAAGATCGGGGGAGGGATGTCACTTCTTCTCCGCGCTCGCCGGCCGGGCCGCGCGCTTCGCGGCCTCGAGCGTGCGTGCGGATGCGTCGGCGACGGTCTTTGCCGCCGAGCGCATGGCTTCATCGGCCTTGTCGAGCGCCTCGCGCGTGGCCTGCGCCGCCTTTTCGGCTTCTTCCTTGCTGGCCTGGGCGGAACGGCTGACCGATTCCTCGGCGCGCGCAAGGGCCTCCCTGGAGGCCTGTGCAGCCTTGCTGCTTTCTTCCTGGGCCGACCGCGCAATGTCCTTGCTTTCGTCGAGTGCCTTGCCGGCCGACGCGGTGGCCTTTTCCTCCAGACGCGTCGCGGCCTGCGCGGCTTTCTGCGCAGCCTGGCGGATGCGTTCCGCCAAGGCCCTGGACACCTTGCCGGTGGTCAGCTTGCTCTTTTCGGCTGCGGTCCTGGCTGCATCCGCCGCCTTGCGCGCTGCCTTCTCCGCGTCGCGGGCGGCCCGGCCGGCAGCATCTCCCGCTTTCTGCATCGAGCTTTCCGGCGGGCTGAGCTGCCCGGGGGCCGTGTAGTCGGCGGCAAATGCGCAGGCGCTTGCGGCAAGGGCCGCCGATGCCAGCAGGGTACGGAGAGTGTTGTTCGTCATGTTCTTCCTGTCGGGTGAAGTTGATGGAATTCGCAATAGCGGCCGGATCGCAGTGGCCTGGGTCAGTTCGCCGACGCCCCGCGCACGAGCAGCACAGGCACCGGGCTGCTGCGCGCCACACGGTCGGCGTCGCTGCCGAGTGCGAGCCGGCTCAGCCCGCGGCGACCGTGAGTGCCCATCACGATCAGGTCGCAGGAGGCCTTGGCGGCTTCGTCGGTCACGACGTCGGCGATACGGCCCTGCGTGACCTCGCGCAGCACGGTCTCGGCTTCCACGCCGGCGGCGGTGGCCTGGGCCAGCGCCCTGGACAACACCGACTCGCCGTATTCGCGCACCTTCTGGAGGCCTGCCTCGAAGCTGGAGATCGTCGATATCTCCGCCAGCATCGGAAAGTCGTCGATCACATGAAGCAGCCGCAGCTTGCTGTCGAGATCGCCGGCGAGACGGATGGCTTCCTGCAGGCCGCGATCGGCCGTGGGGCTGCCGTCCAGCGGAACCAGCAGGTGCTTGTAGATGGACATTGCTTTCTCCTCGGGACCGCCTGCGATGGGCACCTGCCGCCGGCCCCGGCGCGACGGGCAGGCGAATTCTTCCGCTGCGCGGTGATGCCGGTCTTGCGCCATATCAACATCGTTCCAACTCACCGGCGGCTTGATGCGTGTCAAGCCGGCGCGCCACGGCGCGTGGAGACTTCCGGTCATCGGCGCGCAATGCCGAACGACTGGATACCTGCCATGCACTCACGAATCCTTGTCTATCTGGACAGCTGCCCCGCATCCTTGCGGGGGCTGGATGAAGCCGTCCGCCTGGCCGTGCTCGAGGGAGCGGCCCTGCGACTCATGCACGTCGTCGATGCATCGAGGCTCCGCCTTGGCGATGGCGTCATCGCAGTCCGTGATGCGGACCTGATTCCGTGCATGGAGGAAGCAGCCATTCAGATGCTTCAGCAGGCGAGGGAGCGCGCGGCCGCCACCGGCATCGCGACGCAGACGCTGCTCCTCACCGTGCAAGCGGCCCGTGCCGCGGACGTCATCATCGAACAGGCCTGGGCCTGGAATGCCGATCTGATCGTGGCGGGCACGCACGGAGGCAGTCGCGGGCTGGGGCCTGCATTGCGCGACGGTTCACCGATTCCCGTGCTGCTGGTGCATGCCGCGCGTGCAGAGGAGGCCGGGGTCGCTCCGGCGGATGCCTGTGTCTCAGCCATCGCCTGAATCGCCGCGGTCGGCATGGCCCGCGCGCCTGTGGAAGGCCGTCAGGCCGCGCCTGCCTGTCGCGCTCGTGCTGGCGTCGGCGCTGGCTGCAGGCCTCTGGATGGGGCCGCCACTCCTTTACGGCCCGCGCGTGGAGGTAATGGCCGTGGTGCGGCGGGATTTTGTCCAATCGGTCGTGGCCAGCGGGCATGTCGAGACGCCGCACCGCGTGAACATCGGCACCCAGATCACCGGCAAGGTGAAGCGCGTACCGGTGACCGAAGGCCAGAGCGTGCGTGTGGGGCAGGTGCTGATCGAACTCGAAAGCGCCGAGTGGTCGGCAGCACTCGCGCAGGCCGACGCAGCTGTGTCACAGGCACGGGCCCGCCTGCGGCAATTGCGCGAGGTGCAGGCGCCGGTGGCGGTGCAGGTCGTGCGCCAGGCGCAGGTGAACCTCGACAACGCGCGCGCGCAACTGCGCCGCAACACCGACCTTTTCCGGCAGGGCTTCGTCGGACAGGCGGCACTGGACGACGTGCACAAGAGCGTCGACCTCGCCGAGTCGCAGCTACGGTCCAGCCAGAGCCAACTCGACGGCACACGCGTCGGCGGCAGCGACTACGCCATGGCCGAGACCGCGCTCGCGCAGGCGATGGCGGGCGCGGCCATGGCGCATTCGCGCCTGGTCTACGCCACCATCGCGGCGCCCGTGGACGGCACGCTGATCGACCGCGCCGTGGAGCCCGGCGACGTGGTTCAGCCGGGCAAGGCACTGATGGTTCTCTCTCCGGCCGGCAAGACCCAACTGGTGGTGCAGATCGACGAGAAGAACCTGCAGTTGCTCGCGCCTGGCCAGAAGGCGGTCGCCTCGGCCGATGCCTACCCCGAGAAGCGACTGACGGCCGAACTGGTCTACATCAACCCGGGCGTGGACGTGCAGCGCGGCTCGGTCGAGGTCAAGCTGGACGTTCCCGAGGCGCCGGCCTACTTGCGGCAGGACATGACGGTGTCGGTCGATATCCAGGTCGCACAACGGTCGCAGGCCGTGCTGGTGGCTTCCGACGCGCTGCACGACGCAGACCGGGCTGAACCCTGGGTGCTCAAGGTGGACGGGCGCCACGCGCGGCGCCAGCCGGTGCGACTGGGGCTGCGCGGTGGCGGCTTCAGCGAGGTGCTCGAAGGCCTGCGCCCGGGCGATCTGGTGCTGCCCGCGAAGACGGCGGACATTCATGACGGATCTCGTCTGCGCGCGGTGCTCGCCGCGCCGGTCGATACGCGCCCAGCATGGCCATGAGAAACCGCTGGCTGCCCTTCGAATGGATCGTCGCGCTGCGCTTCCTGCGCGAAGGGCGCATGCAGACCCTGTTCATCCTCGCCGGCATTGCGATCGGAGTGGCTGTGATCGTGTTCATGTCGGCGTTGCTTACGGGCCTGCAGTCCAATTTCATCCGTCGCGTGCTCACGGCGCAATCGCATATCCAGCTGCTGCCGCCCAAGGAGGCGGCGCGAACGCTCGGCGCCGGGCGCGCGGATGGCGCTCTCCCGCTCGAAGACGCCATCGTGCAGGCACCGCTTCAGCGTCTGAAGTCGATCGATCAATGGCAGTCGATCGCGGCGCAAGTCCGCGCCATGCCCGACGTGGAAGTGGTGGCGCCCGCGGCGGGCGGCTCCGCGTTGGTGATCATCCTGATTGGCACCGATCTCGCCATCGACCTGGGCGTGGGCATCGGCGACAAGCTGCGCGTGTCTTCCGCCAGCGGTGCTGACCAGACGCTCATGGTCACAGGCCTGTTCGACCTGGGCAGCAAGCCCGCCAACCAGCGCACCACCTTCGTGGCGCTGCGCACGGCGCAGAGCCTGCTGGGTCTCGTCGGCGGTGTCTCCAGCCTGGAGGTGAAGGTGAAGGACATCTATGCCGCCGAGACCGTCGCGCAGCGCATCACCGCGGCCACCGGTGTGGAAGCCGACAGCTGGATCGCGACCAACGCACAATTCTTCACCGCCGTGCAGGCGCAGAAGACGTCGAACACCACCATCCGCTTCTTCGTCGGTCTCTCGGTGGCTTTCGGCATCGCCAGCGTGCTGGTGGTGTCGGTGGTGCAGAAGTCGCGGGAGATCGGCATCCTGCGCGCCATGGGCATCTCGCGCGGGCAGGTGCTGCGGGTCTTCCTGTTGCAGGGCGGGCTGCTCGGGCTGCTGGGTTCCTTTGGCGGCGCGGGCATCGGGCTGATGGCGCTGCTGCTGTGGCAACGCTACGCGCTCAACCCCGACGGCACGCCGCTTTTTCCGCTGGCCGTCGAGCCGGGCCTGTTCGTGGCGTCGCTCCTGCTGGCCACGCTCACCGGTCTGGCAGCCGCATTCGCGCCGGCGCTGCGCGCGGCGCGCCTTGACCCCGTGGTGGCGATCCGTGGTTGAACCCGTCGTCAGCCTGCACGGCGTGCACAAGGCTTTCAATCTCGGTCTGCCGAACGAGACCGAGGTGCTGCACGGCATCGACCTCACCCTGGCGCGCGGCGAATTCTGCGCGGTCATGGGGCCGTCGGGTTCGGGCAAGAGCACGCTTCTCAATATCGTCGGTCTGCTGGACCGGCCCACGCGCGGATCGCTGCGCATCGGCGGTAAAGAGACCCGCGTGCTCGACGAGCGCGCGCTCACGCGCCTGCGCGGGCACAACATCGGTTTCATCTTCCAATATCACAACCTGCTCGCTGGCTTCACCGCTGTGGAGAACGTGATGATGCCGATGCTCGGCGATGCAGGCTTCCTCAACGAGGACATGGAGCGGCGCGCGGCTGAGCTGCTCGACAACGTAGGCCTGGAGAGATGGCGCGACAGCATGGTCACCCAGCTCAGCGGCGGCCAGCAACAGCGCGTGGCCGTGGCCCGGTCGCTCGCCATGGACCCGCCGCTGCTGCTCGCGGACGAACCCACGGGGAACCTCGACACCAAGGCGGCCGACGCGGTGTTCGAGCTCCTGCAAAAAGCCAATCGCGAGCGTGGCATGGCGATCCTGTTCGTCACCCACAACCCGGAACTCGCCCGGCGTTGCGACCGCATCATCCAAGTCGTAGACGGTCAGATCCAGGCCTGAGCCGGGCCGCCCCGGTCCTCACAGGCGGAAGGGCTGGATCGATTTCGTCCTCCTTGCACCGGATGTTCATGCGGCTCCGCGTCCATTGATGCATGTCAAGCCATCGCCGCGGGCCATGTACAGAATGAGACGACATTCAATGCAACCCGGAAAGAAGATGACGTCATGAACAGCATGATTGCCAGGACCGCCACTGCATCGATCGAGAAATCGAGCAGGGCACGGCACGGCCGCTTCGTGTCTGCGCTTCGATGAGCTTCGTGCTCACGGCAAGCCCGTTCCCGGCGAAGAAGTCTCTTGTGTATCGACGAATACTCGTTCCCATCGACGGCAGCCCGGCGGCGGTCCGGGCAGTCGAGGAAGCGACTCGCCTTGCCAGAGCGATGAATAGCCAGATCCGGCTTCTTCATGTGATCGACGAGTTGTCCATTGCGCAAGCCGGCTATGCGCGCAATGGGCCTGCGGACCTGCGCGCCGAGGCCACGCGCCTGGTCGACCGGAGCATCGATCTCGTGCGCCACGCGGATGTCGAGGTCGACTCTGTGCTCTACAACGAATGGGACGGCACCGTCTCCAGCCTGGTCGCCGACGAAGCAAGGCGGTGGCATGCCGATCTTGTCGTGGCCGGCACACACGGCCGGCGCGACCTGGGCGAGGTGCTGCTGGGAAGCAGTGCGGAGCGGATCTTGCGTGGTTCGGCGGTGCCCGTGATGCTCGTGCACGCGACGGCGAACGAGTCGGCAGCTCTTACTGCTTGAGTTCGATCGACGGCGGCCTCAACCCCCAAGCAAGGAATAGCCATGAAGAAACTGTTCGCACTGTGCCTGGCGCCTTTCCGGCGACGCGCGCCTATGCGGCGGCAGGAGGACGAATCCGACTTCCTGAAGCGCGTGCGTGAAGCGGGCCTCTGACTGCACTGGCTCCTTCAACGATGGAGCCGTTCGAGGATTTCGAAGATTCCCATGCCCGTCAGCATCGCGGCCACGAAGATGAGGGCCTTGCCTTCGCCCATTCCGAGAGCGACCAGGCCCGGACCGGGACAGAATCCGGCGAGACCCCAGCCGATGCCGAAGAGCAGGCTGCCTCCGATGAGGCGGCGGTCGAGGCGGCGCGCCGAGGGCAGACACATCTCGGCACCGAGGATCGATACCCTGCGACGTCCCGCCACCATGAACGCCGCCATGGCGACCGCGATGGCGCCAGCCATGACGAAGGCAAGGGACGGGTCCCAGGCACCGGAAAGGTCGAGGAAGCCGAGCACCTTGGCCGGATTGGCCATGCCGGAAACGATGAGGCCGAGCCCGAAGACCAGGCCGGCGAGCAGTGAAGCGAAAACGAGCATGGCGTCTCCTCAGGCCCCGAGCAGATGACGTGTCACGAACACAGTGGCAAAGCCGGTGCCCATGAACGCCAACGTGGCCACGAGCGAGCGTGGCGACAGGCGGGAAATGCCGCAGACCCCATGACCGCTCGTGCAGCCGGACCCGTAGCGCGTGCCCACGCCGACGAGCAGCCCGGCGAGGATCAGCGTGCCGTATCCTGCGTCGATCTGCGGCCTGGGCAGCGCCGCGAAGAGCAGATAGACCAGAGGTGCACCGACGAGTCCCAGCGTGAAGGCGCCGCGCCATGCCACGTCGCCCCTGAGCGGCCTGAGCAGTCCCCCGAGCACGCCGCTGATGCCTGCGATGCGCCCGTTGAGCAGCAAGAACATCGCCGCGGCGATGCCGATGAGCACGCCACCGGCCAGCGCTGCGAGCGGGGTGAAGTGCTGCCAGTCGATGGTCATCATTCTTCCTTCGGGCAGTAGAGGCGATACAGGACCGCGAGGATTTCCAGCATTGCAGGGTCGGCCACGCTGTAGAAGATGTTCTTGCCTTCGCGGCGGGTGTTGACGACGCCCTCGTTGCGCAGCACGCCCAGTTGCTGCGACAGCGTGGGCTGGTGGATACCTAGTGTCTGCTCCAGGTCGCTGACGCACATTTCGCCTTGCGACATCTGGCACAGGAGAAGGAGGCGGTCTTCGTTGGCCAGGAGCTTGAGTGCCGTGACCGCCTTGCCGGCGGCTGAGCGCAGGAGCGCAGGGTCAATGACCAGGGACAAAGTCTTCATGGGTTCGAAGTTTCGCTTTCGATTGACATATTATATTTAAGTATATATTGTTTGTGCGAACAACGGAACATCCCTGAATGGAGCACTCATGGCAACCCGCACGATGATTGAAGGCTTCTTCGACCCCGGGACAGGGACGATTTCCTACGTTTTGTGGGAGGAGGCCACAAGGCATGCTGCGGTCATCGACCCGGTGCTGGACTACGACTTCAAGTCAGGGCATACCAGCACCGCGTCGGCCGACAAGCTGCTCGCCTATGTCCGCGACCACGGCCTGAGCATCGACTGGATCCTGGAGACCCATGCGCATGCAGATCACCTGTCCGGAGCCCGCCACATCCAGGAGCGGGTGGGCGGAAGAATCGCCATCGGCAAGAACATCCGCGTCGTCCAGTCGACCTTCCAGAAGCTCTTCAACCTCGAACGCGGCTTCCTGCCCGACGGAAGTCAGTTCGACCACCTGTTCAAGGACGGCGAGGTATTCAAGATCGGCGACGTCGAGGCCACCGCCTTGCTGGTGCCGGGGCACACCCCTGCGGACATGGCCTATCTGGTGGACGGCGCCGTATTCGTCGGCGACACGCTCTTCATGCCCGATCTCGGCAGCGCACGCGCCGACTTTCCCGGCGGCGATGCCCGCCAGCTCTATAGGTCGATGCGCAGGCTGCTGGCGCTGCCGCCCGACACCGCCATGTACGTCTGCCACGACTACCCGCCGGCGTCGCGGCAGGCCCGCTGGCAGACCACGGTTGCGGAACAGCGTGCGCACAACATCCATGTGCGCGACGGCATCGGCGTCGACGAGTTCGTCGCGATGCGCACGGCCCGCGACGCGACCCTGGATGTACCGACGCTCATCCTCCCGTCGATCCAGGTGAACGTGCGGGCGGGGCGGTTTCCGCCTGTCGACGACAACGGCGTCGCGTACCTGCGCATTCCGTTGAATGCGCTCCCGGTGCACCGCGCCCCGGCCCGGGGGTAGCAGGGCAGGCTCAGTGCGCCTCGGTCAACTGGTCGAGGATCGCCGGGTTCTCCAGCGTCGACACGTCCTGTGTGATCGCTTCGCCCTTGGCCACAGAGCGCAGCAGGCGGCGCATGATCTTGCCGCTGCGCGTCTTGGGCAGGTTGTCCGCGAAGCGGATCTCCCTGGGCTTGGCGATGGGGCCGATCTCCTTGCCGATCCAGGCGCGCAACTCGCCCGCCAGCCGGTTGGCCTCCGGCCCCTGGGGTCGAGGCTGCTTGAGCACCACGAACGCGCAGATCGCCTCGCCTGTGGTGTCGTCGGGTCGCCCGACCACCGCTGCCTCGGCCACCAGCGCCGTGCAGGCCACAAGCGCCGACTCGATCTCCATCGTGCCCATGCGGTGACCGCTGACGTTCAGCACGTCGTCGATGCGCCCGCCGATGGTGAAATAGCCCGTGAGCGCGTCGCGCGAGGCACCGTCGCCCGCCAGGTAGTAGCCGCGCAGCTCGGGCGGGTAGTAGCTTGAACGGTAGCGCGCGTCGTCGCCCCACACCCCGCGGATCATGCTCGGCCAGGGCTTCTTGATGACCAACAGGCCACTCTCGCCGTTGGGCACGTCGTTGCCGGTCTCGTCGACGATGGCCGCGGCGATGCCCGGGAAGGGCAAGGTGCAGGAGCCCGGCACGAGATCGGTGGCACCCGGCAGCGGCGCGATCATGTGGCCGCCGGTCTCGGTCTGCCACCAGGTGTCGAGCACCGGGCAACGGCCGCCGCCCACATGCTGGCGATACCACTCCCAGGAAGCCGGGTTGATCGGCTCGCCGACCGAGCCCAGCACGCGCAGGCTGCCCAGGTCGTAGCGGTCGGGGTGCACGGCCGGGTCGCCTTCGGCGGCCTTGATGAGCGAGCGGATTGCCGTGGGTGCGGTGTAGAAGGCCGTCACGCCGTGCCGCTCGATCATCTGCCAGAAGCGGCCTGCGTCGGGGTAGGTGGGCACGCCCTCGAACACCACCTCCGTGGCACCGATCGCCAGCGGGCCGTAGGCGATGTAGGTGTGACCCGTGACCCAGCCGATGTCGGCCGTGCACCAGAACACGTCGTCGTCGTGCATGTCGAAAGTCCACTTGGTTGTGAGCGCCGCGTGCAGCAGGTAGCCGCCGCTGCAATGCTGCACGCCCTTGGGCTTGCCGGTGGAGCCGGACGTGTAGAGCAGGAACAAGGGGTGTTCGGCGCCCACCCATTCGGGCGAGCAACGATCGTCCTGCACTTGCGTGATCTCATGCATCCAGAGGTCGCGCTGAGTCCACGCGATGGGGGCGCCGGTGCGCCGATAGACGATGACGGACGCCACCGCCTCGCAGCCGCCAAGCGCGAGCGCTTCGTCGACCAGCGCCTTGAGCGGTAATTGCTTGCCCGCGCGCACCTGCTGGTCGGCGGTGATGACCACTGCGGCACCGGTGTCTGCGATGCGGTCGCGCAACGCATGCGCCGAGAAGCCGCCGAACACCACCGAGTGCACCGCACCGAGCCGCGCGCAAGCCTGCATCGCCACCACGCCCTCGACCGACATCGGCATGTAGATGACGACGCGGTCGCTTTTCTTCACGCCGCGCGCCTTCAGCGCGTTGGCCATGCGGCAAGTCTGTGCGAGCAGTTGCGAATAGGTCGTGCGGGTGACCTTGCCATCGTCCGACTCGAAGACGATCGCCACCTTGTCGCCCTTGCCGGCCGTCACCTGGCGGTCCAGGCAGTTCCACGACACGTTGAGGGTACCGTCCTCGAACCAGCGGTAGTGGGGCGCATCGCTGCTGTCCAGCGTCCTGGTGAACGGTGTCTTCCAGCCGACGAATTCGCGCGCCAGACGGGCCCAGTAGCCCTCGTGGTCGGCATCGGCTTCGGCCACCAGTGCGTCATAAGCGGCACGGCCTGCAACATGGGCGTTGCGGGCGAGTGCTTCCGGCGGCGCATAGGTCGGGAGGCGGGACGGGAGGTCGGGAGCGTTCATGTCTCGTGTCTTTCGCAGGGAAGTGGAGCCAGGTGAAGTGACGCGATCTTGCAGGCGGCGAAGAACAAAACCTTGCGCCAGCGCAAGCTTCGGCGAGGCGCGCGCGCTCCTAATCCGCCCATTGCAAAACAGGAGACCTCGATGGAAGACGAACTGGTCGCGCGCATCGCCGCGCATCCCCAATACAGGCAACTCAAGCGCCGGCGTGACCGCTTCGGCTGGACGCTGGCGGTGCTGATGCTCATCGCGTATTACGGATTCGTGCTGCTGGTGGCCTTCGACAAAGAGTTCCTGGCGCGGCGTATCGGCGACGGCGTCATGACCCTGGGCATGCCGATCGGCTTCGGGGTGATTGTCTTCACCGTGGCCATCACCGGCTACTACGTGCGCCGGGCGAACGCGGAGTTCGACACCCTCTCCGACGCCGTGGTCAAGGCGGTACAGAAAGCGGCCAAGCCATGAGCGCCCATCTTCCGAGTCCATCCCGCGTGCGATCCGCCGCCGCCTTCTTCGCGCTGTGTGCCGTGTCGGCAGGTGCTTTCGCGGCCGGTGCCGACCTGGGCCAGTTGCAGCGGCAGGCCACCAACTGCACCGCGATCGGCATGTTCGGGCTCTTCGTGGTGGCGACCCTCTTCATCACGAAGTGGGCCGCGGCGCGCACACGGTCTGCATCCGACTTCTACACGGCCGGCGGCGGCATCACGGGCTTCCAGAACGGGCTCGCGATTGCCGGCGACTACATGTCGGCGGCATCGTTCCTCGGAATCTCGGCCGCGGTGATGGCCACCGGCTACGACGGGTTGATCTATTCCATCGGCTTTCTCGTCGGCTGGCCGGTCATCACCTTCCTGATGGCCGAGCGGCTGCGCAACCTCGGCAAGTTCACCTTCGCCGACGTGGCGGCCTTCCGCTTCAAGCAGTCGCCGGTGCGCATCTTCGCGGCCTCGGGCACGCTGGTGGTGGTGGCGTTCTACCTCATCGCGCAGATGGTGGGGGCGGGGCAGCTCATCAAGCTGCTGTTCGGCCTGGAATACTGGGTGGCGGTGGTCATCGTCGGCTCGCTCATGATGGTCTACGTGCTCTTCGGCGGCATGACGGCCACCACCTGGGTGCAGATCATCAAGGCCGGCCTGCTGCTGGGCGGCGCGAGCTTCATGGCTCTCTCGGTGTTGTGGCACTTCGGCTTCAGCCCCGAGGCGATGTTCGCCGGCGCGGTCAAGGTCAAGACAGACCTGGCACTCAAGGACGGCAAGACCGCCCAGGTGGCCGCGAGCATCGGGCAGTCGATCATGGGGCCGGGCAACTTCGTGAAGGACCCGATCTCGGCGATCTCCTTCGGCATGGCACTGATGTTCGGCACGGCCGGCCTGCCGCACATCCTGATGCGCTTCTTCACCGTGCCCAGCGCCAAGGAGGCGCGCAAGTCCGTCATGTGGGCCACGGGCTGGATCGGATACTTCTACCTGCTGACCTTCATCATCGGCTTCGGCGCCATCACCTTCGTGCTGACCAACCCCGACTTCCTCGACGCCAAGGGCGTGCTCAGGGGCGGCGGCAACATGGCGGCGATTCACCTGGCCAATGCGGTGGGCGGCAACGTGTTCCTGGGCTTCATCTCGGCGGTGGCGTTCGCGACCATCCTCGCGGTGGTGGCAGGCCTCACGCTGTCGGGTGCCTCGGCGGTGTCGCACGACCTGTATGCCACCGTCATCAGGAAAGGCGACGCGGGCAGCGCGGCCGAACTGCGCGTGTCGAAGATCACCACGCTGGCGCTCGGTGCGCTAGCGGTGCTGCTGGGCATCGTGTTCGAGAAACAGAATATCGCCTTCATGGTGTCGCTGGCCTTCGCGATCGCGGCCTCGGCCAACTTCCCGGTGCTCTTCATGTCGGTGCTCTGGAAGGGCTGCACCACGCGCGGCGCGGTGGTCGGCGGCTTCCTGGGGCTGGTCTCTTCGGTGGCCCTGACCGTGGTGTCGCCCTCGGTCTGGGAGGCCACTCTCGGCTACCCGGCAGGCTCGGCACCGTTCCCGTACACATCGCCGTGTCTTTTCTCGATGAGCATCGCATTCGTGGGCATCTGGCTGCTCTCGATGCTCGACCGAAGTGCACGGGCCCAGATGGACCGCGGTGGCTTCCTCGCGCAGCAGGTGCGTTCGGAGACCGGCATCGGAGCACACGGCGCGAGCGGGCACTGAGCCCTGCACGCTGACCGCTGCCTCGCGCAGTGGTCAGTCGGCGCCGATCAAGACCTTGACGTGGGCTGCGGCGCTGCGGGCGAGGGCACTGAGCGCATAGCCGCCTTCCAGGCACGAAACGACGCGACCCTGGCAGTGCCGTTGCGCCACGTCCATGATCTGTCGCGTGACCCTGACGTAGTCATTCTCCACCAAGCCAAGATTGCCCATGTCGTCCTCCCGATGCCCGTCGAAGCCCGCCGAGACGTAGACGAACTGCGGCGCGAAGGCGTCCAGCGCCGGCAGCCAGCGCCCGGTGACGGCTGCGCGGAACGCATCGCCGCCGGAGCGCGCGGGAAGGCCTACGTTCACCATGCGCGGGCCGTTGTCTTCCTCGCCGGAGAAGGGGTAGATCCCTCTCTCGAAGATGGAGCACATGAGCACGCGGTCGTCATCGCGGAAGATGTCGGCGCTGCCGTTGCCGTGGTGAACGTCGAAGTCGATCAGTGCCACGCGCTGCAGGCCGTGCACGTCCAGCGCATGCCGGATGCCCACCGCCACGTTGTTGGAGAAGCAAAAGCCCATGGCTGCGTCGCGCGTGGCGTGGTGCCCGGGGGGGACGCACGTTGCAGAAGGCCGTCGACGCCTTGCCCGCCAGCACCAGGTCGGTGGCCAGCACAGCGGCCCCCGTGGCGCGAAGAGCGGCCCGCACCGTGTGCGGGTTCATGAGGGTGTCGGGATCGACGAAGCGATGGCCCTCCGCCGGAGCTTCGGCAATGAGTTCGCGCACGTACGCCATCGTGTGCGCGCGCACCAGCTGGGTATGGGTCGCAAGAGGCGCGTCGTGCGGGACCATGCAGTCCAGCAGGCCCGCGATCAGCAGCCGGTCATGAATGGCGGAAAGCCGCTCGGGGCATTCCGGGTGGCCTGCGCCCATGTCGTGGCGGGCGCAGTCGGGATGGGTGATGTAGGCGCCGAGCATGCGGGCTCCTCGGAAGACCAGGGCGGTCCGCGCGGGAAGCCCGCTGCCGGCGGCGCCGGTCGGGCTGTGGTTACTGGATCTTCAGTACGTTGTGGGTACTGTTCGCGCGCTTGGGCAGCGTCAGGTGCAGCACGCCGTCTTCGAGCTTCGCCATGGCGTTCTTGTCGTCGACCTCGCTGGCCAGCGAGAAGCCGCGCGACACGCTGCCGCGATAGGTTTCGCGGACGATCGAGCGGCCGTGCTTCTTCTCCTCGTCCTTCCTGATCTCGGCGGAGATCGAGACATAGCTTCCATCGACCGACACGCGCACGTCTTCCTTCTTCGCGCCGGGAATTTCAGCGGTGACGAGGTATTCCTTGTCGTTTTCGGTGACGTCGACGCGGATGTCAGCCGGCAGTTCAGCTTCGTCGATCAGCTGCAGCGGCCGTGCCCAGCGGCGCAGCATGTCGGGAAAGAGGTTTTCGATACGGTCCAGGCGGGACAGTGCGGTGTTCATGCGCGGTGCTCCATGAATGAGTTGAGGAGCCTTCAATTTAAGTACTCGCATCGCAGGCTTCGTTGCGCTGGATCAAGCGAATGTCTGGTTACCAGGGGAGGATGGAGCCTTAGCCGACTACGCCCCAAAGGGGAGTCCCATGCGCCTCATGTTCACCTCGTTCCTTCGTTGCGGCATGCCGAGCCTGGCCACGCCGGCGGCGGTCGCGCTGGCGGCCTTCGCGGCCCTGCACGGGAGTGCGGCCCAGGCACAGTCGCCATCGCGCGGCGAACTGCTCTACAACGCGAACTGCGTGGCCTGTCACAACGAGAAGATGCACTGGCGCGGCAGGAAGCTGGTCTACGACTGGGACAGCCTCGAGGAGCAGGTGCGGCGCTGGCAGCAGGCCTCCTCGCTCGGCTGGCGCGACGAAGACATCAGAGAGGTCGCCCGCTATCTCAACGATCGCTTCTACGGATTCACACCGACGAACACGACGGGTTTGCTGAGGTCTTCAGTTCCAGCCCCATCCGGCGCAGGCCCTACGAAGGTGGCTCTGCCGGATCGACCATGAAGCCCATTGTGGCGGACAGCTTCAGCATGCGGGTGTTTTGCGCGGCACCAGTCCGAGGCGCAAGGCGCGCAAAACGGCGAGGGCGGAGCGGCAAGACCCGGCGAGTCATCTCGCACATGGATGCCACGCGCAACGCGCATTGACCTGCATCAATCCCCAGGGCGGGCGCGGTCCGCAGAATCGCGCGATTGTCCAAGAGGTACGAATGCAATCCCTGCTTTATTCCGGCGTTCTCGATCTTCCCTGGTGGGGCGCTGTGCTCGCGGCACTGGCGCTCACCCACGTCACCATCGCGTCGGTCACCATCTTCCTGCACCGTCACCAGGCGCATCGCGCGCTCGAGCTCCATCCGGCGGTGAGCCATCTCTTCCGCTTCTGGCTGTGGCTCACCACCGGCATGGTGACCAGGGAGTGGGCCGCGGTGCACCGCAAGCACCACGCCAGGTGCGAAACCCCCGAAGACCCGCACAGCCCGCAGATTCATGGGCTCAACCGGGTGCTGTGGGGCGGCGTGTTCCTCTACGTGCGCGAGGCCCGGCATGCGGAAACCCTCGAACGCTACGGCCATGGCACGCCCGACGACTGGCTGGAGCGCAATCTCTATTCGAAGCACAAGATCCTCGGCATCGTTCTGATGGGCATCGTCGACATGGCGCTTTTCGGAGTGTTGCCGGGCGGCCTGATCCTGCTCACGCAGATCGTGTGGATTCCGTTCTGGGCGGCGGGCGTCGTCAATGGCATCGGCCACTACTGGGGGTACCGCAACTGGCCGGCACGCGACGCCAGCACGAACATCTTTCCGATCGGCATCCTGATCGGCGGGGAGGAGCTGCACAACAACCACCACGCCTTTCCTGCCTCGGCCAAGCTCTCGAACAGGTGGTTCGAATTCGACATCGGCTGGCTCTACATCCGTACCCTGCAGGCCTTTGGTCTGGCGAAGGTGAAGCACGTGGCGCCGACGCCGCGCCTCGTTGCACCGAAGGCGAACGTCGACCTTGCAACCGTGCAGGCGGTCATCCGCTGCCATTACGACGTGCTGTCGAACTACACCCGCTCGCTGAAGAAGGCCTGCACCACGGAACTCGGCCGCCTGCGCCGCCTGTCGCCGGAAGCCGCGCGCACCCTCAAGGCGGTGAAGCCATGGCTCGGCAAGGACCAAGAGTTGCTCGGCCCCTCCCGCTACCAACAGGTGATTCAGGCATTGAATGCCTCGCAGGCGCTGGCTACGATGTATTCGATGCGTGGGGAACTGACGGCGCTGTGGAGCCGATCCACCGCTACCGGCGAGCAGCTCGCGAAGCAGTTGCAGGACTGGTGCCTGCGCGCCGAGGCGAGCGGCATCGCGCCTCTTGCAGACTTTTCGCGCCGCCTGCGTTCCTACGCTTGAGCTAGGCGGCGCCACGGAGATGCAGATGAAGAAAGTTGCGCCGGTTCTTTGCGTTTCGTGTACGGCGCTGGTGCTGGCCGGATGCAGCGGTCTCTTCTCGCGGGAGCCGGCAGGCGGCACGCTCACCGGATCTTTCGGTGCCGTACCGGGCAGCGTGGCAGCCAGGGCGATGGGCGACGATGACCGTCGCCGCGTGGCAAACGCACTGGACGCCCTGGCGAACGGCGAATCCTCGGCATGGCGCAACCGCGAGACGGGCGACAGCTTCGTGTTCACGCCCACGCGCAGCTTCGAGCGCGGCAGCATCCGGTGCCGCGACTTCAGGCTCGAAGTAGTGGCCGGTGGGCGGCCCGACAGCATCGGCGGCAGCGCATGCCGGCAGGCCGATGGCAACTGGCGCCTTCCGGCCTGAGTCAAGCGGGCCCGAGGCTGCGCCATGGTCCGGCGATTCGATGTCTGCAACGGCGACGCCGACGGGCTGTGTGCCGTCTTGCAATGGCGGCTGCACGAGCCCGGGCCTGCCGAACTCGTGACGGGGCTCAAGCGCGACATCGCGCTGCTCGGGCGCGTCCGCGCGGGCGCGGGCGACGAAGTCAACGTGTTCGACATCTCGATGCAGCGCAACCGCTCCAGCCTGACGCATCTGCTTGGCGACGGCGTTCGCGTGCGTTACTTCGACCACCACGCTGCCGGCGAGATGTCGGTGCATCCGAATCTCGAGACGCACGTCGACGAGTCGAGCGACGTCTGCACCAGCCTGCTGGTCAATCGCTACCTGGGCGGCGCGCATCGCGCCTGGGCGCTGGTCGGCATCTACGGCGACAACATGGGCGCGGTGGCGGACCGCCTGGCGCTCGACGGCGGCTTCGAGCCCGGCGACTGCGCGGGGCTGCGCCGGCTGGGCGTGCTAATCAACTACAACGCCTACGGCGAGTACGAGCACGACGTGTGCATCGCCCCCGCGTGCTGTTCACGCGGATGGCGCGTTACGCGGACCCGCGCGACATGCTGGCCCACGAGAATGTCGTCGATGAGATCGATGCGCTGCGCCACGAAGACCTTCATCAGGCCGCTGCAGCCGCCATGTTGTGGCAGGGCCCCCAGGGCAACGTGCGCGTGCTGCCCGACGCGCCCTGGAGCCGGCGCGTAATGGGCTGTCTCGCCAACGAACTGGCCAACGCGGAACCCGGTCTCGCGCATGCTGTGCTGAAAGCGCAGGGCGCTGGCTATGTCGTCAGCGTGCGTGCGCCGCTGGCGCTTCCGCGCGGTGCCCACGCGCTGTGCAGCAGCTTCGGCGGTGCCGGCCGGTCGCGCGCCGCGGGCATCGACCGGCTGCCGCGCGCCGAGCTGTCGCGCTTCGTCGATGCATTCGCGAAGGCATCCTGGGGCTAGCCGGAGCCTGGGCCCGGGAGGCCGCTCAATGCGCCATCCAGACCGGAATCGTGGCTGATTCGAGCACGGTGCGGGTGGCCCCACCGAGCACGAGCTCGCGCGCCGGGCTGTGGCCGTAGGCGCCCATGACGATCAGGCCGGCGCCGGTCTTTTCCGCCAGCAACAGCAGCGCCTCGCCGGCGTGCCTTCCTTCGTCCGGCGCCCGATGTTCCAGTACCGGCCCGATGCCGTGCAGTCGCAGGTAGCCGCGCAGCCTCGACAACGACGAGGCAAAGTCGTCGCCGTGTGCGAAGGGCGCCAGATGAACTTCCTGCGCCGCCTGCAGCAGGGGCAAAGCGGTCTCGAGCGCCCGGGCGGATTCGCGCGTCGGCCGCCAGGCGAGCAGTACCTTCTCCGGCCTCGGAGAGACCCGGCCGGCAGCGGGCACGACCAGCGCCGGCTTGCCGCTGCCGAGCAGGACAGCCTCGACGAAATCGGACGGCACGTCGAAGCCGGCCGTGTCGCGCGGATTGCGCTGTCCGAGCACCATGAGATCGCAGGTGAGCGCATGGCCGATGAAGCTCTCGACAACGGGCTCGCCGCGCAATTCGCGCCAGTCGCTTCGGCTGGCGTGGTCCTGCAGAAGACGCTCGAACACCGCGACTGCGTGGGCGCGGTGTTCGGGATCGATATCGCCGGCCGTGGGCATGGGTGGGAGCCCTCCCATCATCGGCAGCACGGCCAGCACGCGCGGCGACACCGCGAAGAGCGCGGCCAATGTCGAGTCGTACAGTGCCGCCAGCCGGTGCGCGAGGCGCAGCCGCACTTCGGCCCGGTCGGTACCGTCCAGGTGGACGAGGATCGAACGCAGTGTGTTCATCCGGAGACCCGCTCGACAATTTTTTGCAGCGGGGCATGCCCGGAGGCTGCCGCGACTGGGCCGGCCGCGTCGCCACTCGCGTCCAGCCAGCGGAAGATGGAGCCGTCGCCGAACCTGCCGGGCCGGCGTTCATACAGGAAGCCCCCCGCAAGCTCGCCGCCGGCGTCCAGCGGAATGCCGGCGGCCTGCAACAGTGCGATGCGCTCCGGTTCCGTGGTCCCGAAAGGAACCCTGATAGTGATGTCGGGTGTGCGAAAACTGCGAACCATGCCGTCCTTTCTCCCGTCCGGGCGATGCGATGAATGTCGGAGCACTCTAGGAGTTCACGCTTTCCAGCGGCTTGCGCTGGATCAAGTTTCGCGGGAAGCAGCCGCTCATCATGGGCATCTCATACGAACCGGCAGCCATCCCCATGGCAAGCGACATCACCCACGCTCAGCCGCCTTCCGCGCCGCCCGCTCAGCAGATCAGCGGTGACGTGCTGATGGAGAAGTACGCCCGGGAGGACGAGCATGGCATCGACGATATCCACCGTCGCGTGGCCCGGGCTCTGGCGCAGGCCGAGAAGCCGCAGGACAGGGAGGCATGGGCATCGCGTTTCCTCCAGGCCTCGCGCGATGGCTTCGTGCCCGCGGGGCGCATTCAGTCGGCCGCCGGCACGACGCTGGCGGCCACGCTCATCAACTGCTTTGTGCAACCCGTGGGCGATTCGATCACCGGCGACGACGAGGGGTACCCGGGCATCTAGGTCGCGTTGGCCGAGGCGGCCGAGACCATGCGCAGGGGAGGGGGCGTGGGCTACGATTTCTCGCGCATCCGGCCTCGCGGCGCGTGGGTGGCCGGAACGCGGTCGAGTGCCTCGGGGCCCGTGCCGTTCATGCGCGTTTTCGACGCTTCGTGCAGGACCGTGGAGTCCGCGGGCGCTCGCCGGGGAGCGCAGATGGGCGTGCTGCGCTGCGATCACCCCGACATCGAGGGTTTCATCGGCGCGAAGGACGGCGGCGAGCTGACCAACTTCAATCTGTCCGTGGGGCTGACCGACGTCTTCATGCGGGCGGTGCGCGACGACCGGGTGGTCGAGTTGGTGCACCGGGCCGAACCCGGGCCGCGCATCCGCACCGACGCCCACCACCGGCGCGACGACGGCCTGTGGGTCTACGGCGCGCGCCCCGCGCGGGCGCTGTGAGAACGGATCATGCGATCGGCTTACGCCCATGCGGAGCCCGGCGCGTTGTTCCTGGACCGTATCAACACCGACAACAATCTCTCCTGGTGCGAGACGATCGCGGCCACCAACCCATGCGGCGAGCAGCCCCTGCCGCCCTACGGATGCTGCTGTCTCGGCTCGATCGACCTGACCCGCTTCGTCGAGAACCCGTTCGAGCCGTCCGCGCGCTTCGACGAAGCAGGCTTCTCGCGCCTTGCCGGCATGGCCGTGCGCATGCTGGACAACGTGCTGGACATCACCGTCTGGCCGCTGGGGCGCC
>NZ_JBMDKG010000022.1:0-132753 GCF_057809595.1 Variovorax sp. FG153 | reverse complement strand
CCGTGTGAAAGTAGGTCATCGTCAGGCTATTACAGCCAAAAAAGCCCCAACCAAAACGGTTGGGGCTTTTTTCTTTGCGCAAGCAAAAGCAAAGCAGATGCAAAAAACAAAAAGCGCATCGTCCAAAACGATGCGCTTTTTTAATTGGCAATTCAATCAGACCGCCTTGATCGGAGGCAGATCCACCAACTGAGGACGTCCGCCCAGCATCCGCTGAAGCGTCTCCGCATTGACCTCGAACGGCACACCTGGAGCGATCTGGCTGACCTGATCGAGCTGGTTCACCAGGTCCCGCGGCAGCTTCAGATCGAGCGCCAGAAGGTTGTTGTCGAGCTGCTCTACCGTCCGCGGTCCGATGATCGGAATGATCGACGTGGTGGAGTTCCGCGCCTTGCTGCCGAGCCATGCCAGCGCGACTTCAGCCGGCGATCGCCCGAGCTGCGCGCCCGCTTTGATCACGGCATCCACGACGGCCGCGTCGCGCTCGGTCTTCTCGGTTCGGATGACCCGGGCCATGCCCTGGAGCCGGCCCTGTTCCCCGTTGCGGTACTTGCCCGTGAGCAGGCCGCCTCCCAGAGGCGACCACACGACGGCCGCCAGGCCCAGCGCTTCGGCCATCGGCATCAGCTCCCTGTCGGCGCTGCGTTCGATCAGGCTGTATTCGAACTGCACGCCCACCAGAGGTGACCAGCCACGCAATTCCGCCAGCAAGTCCGCGCGCGCGATGCGCCAGGCCGGAAAGTTCGAGAAGCCGGCATAGAGGATCTTTCCCGCGCGCACGAGGTCATCGAGCCCCCGAAGAATTTCCTCGGTGGGCGTGACGTTGTCGGAGTGGTGGACCCACAGCAGGTCGACGCGATCCGTCTTGAGCCGCTGCAAGCTTTGCTCGACGGAGTAGACGAGGTTCTTGCGGCTGTTGCCGGTCTTCGCCAGCGTCGGCTCCTTCGCCGCGCCGCCGCTGTATTTTGTCGCCACCACGATGTCGTCGCGGATCGGCGCGATGAGCTCGCCCAGCATGGATTCGGACTGGCCGAACTGGTAGCCGTCGGCGGTGTCGAAAAAGTTGCCGCCGGCCTCGAGGTAGCGGTCGAAGACCTGACGTGCATCGGCATGCTCGGAGCCGTAGCCCCAGCCCGTGCCGAACAGGGCGACACCGAGTGCGAATTCGGAGACCCGGAGGCCGGACTTGCGGCCGAGAAGACGATAGCGCATGAGATTTCTCCTTCGTGGATGGACGATCACTCGCTTGGCGCGACCATGTGCGCCTCCTGCATGCTGTTCGCCGCGTGGGCTTCGCGGCCGGGCATCAGCAGCCGTGTCAGCACCAGCGCGACCACGGCCACGCCGGCGGCGGACCAGGCGGCCGCCGCGAATCCGTGGCTGAATGCATATCGCAACGCGGTTGTAGCGGCCGCGGCCGCATCGGCGGGAAGCGCCTGCAATGCATGCAGCGCCCCCGCCACATCGCCCGCGCTGAAGCGCTTGGCCACATCCCGCGCCAGCGCGGGCGCCAACGGCCACTGCCGGGCCGCGCGCTGGAAGTCCGCGCTGGCCACCGCCACCAGCACCGCGCCCAATCCGGCCACGCCCGCCAGCAGGCCGCTGAAGCGCGTGGTACCTGCCAGCCCCGAGGCCATGCCCGCGCGCTGCGGCGGGATCGCGCCCTGCATGGCCTTGGCCGTTTCGCCGTTGAGCAGGCCGGCGCCGGTGCCCGCGAGCGCCATCGCACAGGCGAAGGCAAGGTAGCCCGCGCCGCCGGTGGCCAACAACGCCATGGCCGCGTTCGCCGTGCCGCTCAGTCCAAGGCCCAGGCACAGCAGCGCGCGCGACGTCCAACCGGCCGTGTAGTGCGCCGCGATGCGCGGCACCAGGAACATGGGCAACGCGAACGGCAGCATCGAGATGCCGGCGCTGGCGGGCGACAGGCCGAAGGCGTTCTGCAGATACAGCGGCAGGTAAAAGAGCATGACCTGTGCCCCCGCCGCGTAGCCCACCATCGCGCAAGCGCTGCCGACAAAGGCCGGCGAGCGCAGCAGCCTGAAGTCGACCATGGGTCGTGCCTGCAGGCCCTCGATCACCACGAAGGCCTCGAGCAGCAGCACGCCACCGATCAGGCGCCCTAGCACCGCGGGCGAGGTCCAGCCCAGCGCGTTGCCGTCGATGGCCGCCCAGGTCAGCAGGAACAGCGCACCGCTGAAGGTGGCGACACCGGCATAGTCCAGCCGCACGGCCTCCTTGTCGCGCGATTCCTCCACCACGCGCAGCGTGGCGGCGATCAGCACCACGCCGATGGGCAGGTTGATGAGAAACACCCAGTGCCAGCCGATGGTGCTCGAGATCACGCCACCGAGGATCGGCCCGCAGGTGATGGCGATGCCGAGGCAGGCGCCCCAGAACGCATAGGCCCGTGCGCGCGCCGGCCCCTGGAAGCTGTGATTGATCACCGCCAGCGCCGCCGTCAGCAGCAGGGCCGCGCCGATGCCCTCGAAGGCCCGCGACACATTGAGCACCCAGGCGGCCGGCGCCGTGCCGCAGAACAGCGAAGCGCCGACGAAGAGCAGCTGCCCGATCACCATGATGCGTCGCCGGCCATACCGGTCGCACAGCGAGCCTGCGGCCATGAGCAGGGCCGCGAAGGGCAGCATGTACGCGGTGATCACCCATTGCATGTCCGCGAACTCGGCATCGAGCGTATGCGCGATGGTGGGCAGGGCGACCGCCACCACGTTGGTGTCGAGCATCACCAGGGAGCACACCATGGAGGCCACCAGCAGGACGGCCTGCTGTCGACGCGAATCCCGCGAAGCACCGGCCTGTCGCGGCGCGGAAGTAGACGAAGGATGAGAGTTCATGATTAAGGGCATATGCCCATATTTGGGCCAACGAAGAACGAAGTGGATGCAAACCTGGAAATCAGGACGCCCGCGAGCTCAGCCGCTCGTCCGCGGCAATGTCCAGCAAGGTGGCGCGCAATATCGCCGCCTCCGCTTCGCCGAACACCTCGCAGAAGCGGTCCTGTGCGCGCTGCCACAGCGGCTGCGCGCGCGCGACGAGCGCCTGCCCCTTGCGGGTCAGCACGACCTGCCGCTGGCGGCGGTCCGACTCGCCAGGCTGCAGTGCCAGCAGGCCATCGCGTTCCAGCGGACGCAGGGTGTGGCCGAGCGTGGAGCGGTCCATCACCAGCGCATCGGCCAGCACCTGAAGGCTCGGCGCTTCGCTGGCGCGCCGGCTCAGCTCCATCAGGATCGAGTACTGCGTGGAGCGCAGCCCCACCGGTGCCAGCGCCTCGTCATAGAGTTGCGTGACGCGGCGCGTGGCCTTGCGCAGCGCGGTGCTGCAGCACATGCCGTGGTGGTAATGGGCGGAGGTCATACGCAATTATGGGTATATGCCCATAAACCGCGAGGCCGGTAGTGTTTCCGCGCGGGACGCGACCGGCCGGTCACCTCGTCTTCGTCAGAAGGCGCTCTTGACCACGCCGCCGTCCGCGCGCAGCGCCGCACCAGTGGTCGCCGACGCGAGCGGGCTCGCCACATAGGTCACGAGCGAAGCCACCTCCTGCGGCGTGGCGAAGCGCTTGATCAGCGAGGTCGGGCGGATCTGTTCGAAGAACTCAGCCTCGACCTGCTCGAAGCTCTTGCTGCTCGAACGCGCCATGCCTTCGACGAAGTCGCCGACGCCGCGCGATTTCGTTGGGCCGGGAAGCACGCTGTTCACCGTGATGTTCGTGCCGACCACCGATTCCGCGAGCCCGCGCGACACCGCGAGTTGCGCGGTCTTCGTCATGCCGTAGTGGATCATCTCGGTCGGTATCTGCACCGCGCTCTCGCTCGAGATGAAGATGATCCGGCCCCAGTTCGCCCGTTTCATCTCCGGCAGCACCAGGCGCGCGAGGCGCACGCCGCTCAGCACGTTGACGTCGAAGAAGCGCAGCCAATCCGCGTCGGGGATGTCCTCGAAGGCCTTGGCCTCGAAGATGCCGAGGTTGTTGACGAGGATGCCGATGCCGGGATGGCGGCGCACGACCTCCTCGGCGGCCTCGGCCCGGCTGAGGTCCCCGGCGTAGCCGACGACCGTGCCCTGCGTCTCCGAGCGGATGCGCTCCACGGCCTCGTCGACCGATGCCTGCGACCGCCCATTGACGATGACGCTCGCGCCCTCGCGGGCCAGTGTGTGCGCGATCGCGTAGCCGATGCCGGCGGTGCTGCCGCTGACCAGGGCCAGCTTGCCTTTCAGTTGAAGATCCATGTCGATGCTCCTTGTGTCGATGACCAGACGGGTGTCAGCCCAGGAAATTGACCAGCGCGGGAATGACCTGGTCGGGCGCCTCTTCCATCAGCCAGTGACCGGACCCCTTGACGATCACGCCCTGCACGTTGGTCGCGACCATCTTGCCCTGTTCGATCAGGAAGGTGCCACCGGCCTTTTCCCCGGAGAGAACCAGCATCGGCATGGGCAGCGGCGTCTTGCCCAGTTCGGCGAACTCGGCCGCGTCCTGCTCGAAGGCCTTGAAGTATTCGAAGCCGGCGCGCATGCCGCCGGGCTGCGCATAGGCCTTGGCATAGAAGCGGCGATCGGCCTCGGGCACCGAGCGCTTGGGGTCGGCCGCGAAGTCGTTCCAGAAATGCTCGAAGTAGATGCGCTCGCGTCCGTGCACCAGCGCCAGCGGCGTCGCGCCGTGGAAATGGAAGTGCCAGAGGTCGCGCAGCAGCCAGACGTTCTGCCATTGGCCGATGCCGGGCAGAAAGGCGTCCATGAGCACCACCTTGTCGGTCTCCGAGGGGAACTGCGCGGCATAGGCATAGGCCACCATCAGGCCGATGTCGTGGCCGACGATGCTCACGCTGCGGATGCCGAGCGACTTGACGAGCTCGTGGATGTCGACTGCCATGTTCTTCTTGCCGTAACCGCTCTCGGGCTTCGACGAGTTGCCGGCGCCGCGCAGATCGGGCACGACCACGGTGTGCGTCTTGGCCAGCAGCGGCATCAGCGGGTTCCACATGTGGCCGGTCTCGGCGTAGCCGTGCAGCAGCACGATGGCCGGTCCGGTGCCGCCGATGCGGTAGGCGATGCGGGTGCCGTTCACCTCGGCGCTGCCGGCGCGAAAGCCCGGCACCGCGTCGACGACGGGCGCGGCGTGCGCCACGGAGCCGAAGCTCAGCGCGGCGCCGAATGCGGCGGCGCCGGCGATCAGCGCGCGGCGGGTGGGGGTGGGATGGGTGGTGTTCATGTCTGGGCCTTTCGGTCTGTGTTTGGGGGTGAAGCGAATTTATGATTCAGCTTCACTTCCAGAAAGGCCCCAAAAGTGGTTTACTCATTCAGCTTTCATGAATGATTGGAGCCCGCGGCCATGGACCGATTGCGTGCGTACGAGGTGTTCGTGACCGTGGTCGCGCGCGGCAGCTTCGTCAGGGCGGCCGACGCGCTCGACACCTCCCCGGCCAACGTGACGCGCTACGTCAACGAGCTCGAAGCCCACCTGCGCACGCGGCTGATCAACCGCACCTCGCGCCGGCTGTCGCTCACCGAAGGCGGCGAGGCCCTGTTCGACCGGGCGAAGTCGATCCTCGAGGAGGTGGCCGAGACCGAGGCGCTCGCGACCACCGCGTCGCTGCAGCCGCGCGGGCGCCTGCGCCTCAACGCGCCGCTGAGCTTCGGCAGCCTCGTGCTGGCGCCGCTGTGGCCGAAGTTCATGGCGAAGTACCCCGACGTCGAGCTCGACATCGCCCTCATCGACCGCGTGGTCGACATCGTCGAGGAGGGCTACGACCTCGCCATCCGCATCTCGCGGACCACGTCCGGCAACCACATCGCGCGCCACCTGGGCCGCTCGCAGAACCTCGTGTGCGCCTCGCCCGACTACATTGCGAGGCACGGCATGCCCGGGGTGCCCGCGGACCTGTCACGGCACCCGTGCCTGGGCTACACCTACGGCGCGACCTCTGACGAGTGGCAGTTCGCCGGCCCCGGTGGAACGCTGGAATCGGTTCGCGTGCGCTGGGCCCTGCGCGCGAACAACGGCCAGACCGCGCGCGCCGCGGCCCTCGCCGGTGCCGGCGTCATCTGGCAGCCGAGCTTCGTCCTCGGCGAGGACGTGCGGGCCGGCCGGCTCGTCGAGGTCATGCCGGGCTATCACATGCCTCCGATCGACATCCTCGCGATCTACGCCAGCCGTCGCCATCTCAGCGCGAAGGTGCGGGTGATGGTCGACTTCCTGGTCGACGCCTTTCAAGGGGCGACGCTCTAGCCGCGGGGGTGGCGCTGGCTCATCGCCGACGGGCACCACCATCGGCCGCTCGTCGCCCGCGCGCGGTCAAGCGCCCACTTTGAAGCGCTCGGCGATGTAGGTGGCCGGCGGCTTGCCGAAGGCCTTCTTGAACATCGTGATGAAGGCGGACGGCGACTCGTACCCCAGACCGTAGGCCACCTGCTGCACAGTCGCGCCGCCCGACAGTTCGCGAAGCGTCACGATCATGTGCAGCTGGCGCCGCCAGCGGCCGAAGCTCAGGCCGGTCTGCGCCGTGCACAGCCGGGTCAGGGTGCGCTCGCTGGTCCCGGTCTCGGCGGCCCAGTCCTGCAGGGTCCGGCGGTCCGAGGGGTCGAGCGTGATGGCGCGCGATATCTTTCGAAGCCGCGCGTCCTGCGGCATCGGCAGCGAGAAGTCCTCGTTCGGCATCGCGGCCAGCTGATCGAGCAGCACATGCGCGAGCCGGTCGGTCGCGCTGCCGGGCTCGTAGGTCGGCCGCAGGCCGGCCAGGTGCTGGATCATTTCGCTCAGCATGGTGCTGATGGCCAGGGTGCAGCACTTCGTCGGCAAGGCGCCCGTGCCCGGCGCCACGAACAGATAGAAGATCAGCGCGTTTGCCGTGCCGTGGTTGCTGTGCGGCGTGCCGCCCGGAATCCACACGCCCGCCTGCGGCGGCACCATCCACAGCGCGCCAGGCACTTCGCACGACACGGCGCCGCGCAGCGCGATGACGAGCTGCCCAATCTGGTGCTGGTGGACCGGGATCTCGCGCGCACGCGCCTCGACGTCCACGCGCAGGGCCATGACCGGCACGGTGAGTTGGTAATCCAGGCCTTCGGGGACGACCTCGGGGCGGGGCATGGTCTCCATGATCGTTGCTGCGAGCCGGCCATTCTCGCTGCGTCGAATTGGGCAATGTCCGACACGGGCACCGCTGCCTAGCATCGATGCATGCAAAGGATTCGCTTCTCTCGCCCCGAGATGCTCTTCTCCCTCAAGAGCTTCGCGGGCGCCATGCTCGCGCTGTACCTGGCCTGCCGCGCCGGCCTGCCACGGCCCTTCTGGGCCTTCATGACCGCCTACATCGTGGCGCATCCGCTCGCGGGCAACGTGCGCTCCAAGGCGCTCTATCGGTTCGTTGGCACCTTGCTCGGCTGCGCGGCCACGGTGGTGCTGATCCCGGCGCTGTCGGCCGCGCGCGAGCTGCTGACGCTGGCGCTCGCGCTGTGGACCGGACTGTGCCTCTACCTCTCGCTGCTGGACCGCAGCGCGCGCTCCTATGTCTTCCTGCTGGCGGGCTACTCGGCCGCGCTCATCGGCTTCCCGTTGGTCGAAGCGCCCGCGGCCATGTTCGACACCGCCGTGGCGCGCGTGCAGGAGATCGGGCTGGGCATCCTGTGCGCCAGCCTGGTCCACAGCCTCGTGCTGCCGGCGAGCTTCAGTGCGCTGCGGAAGTTCGCCGACTCGGCATTGCCGCTGTTGCACGAGTTCGAGCTGTGTCCTGGGCATCGTCGTCTACCGCTTTCTCGACGACCGGCCGCTCGATGCGAACTGGCTGAGCGATGAGGAGAAAGGGCTCGTGCAGGGCGACATGGCCGAGGCCGCGAACGGCGGCGCCGGCGCCCGCGAAAGTGCCGCGGGCGCGTTCACCGATCCAAAGGTCTACCTGCTGTGCTTCGCGTCGTTCGCGGTCCTGTGCGGCGGCTACGCGCTGAGCTTCTGGCTGCCGACGATGATCAAGGGGCTCGGGGTCGGCAGCATCCAGCAGATCGGGCTGTACGCCGTCATTCCCTATGCCATCGGAGCGCTCGCCATGGTGTGGTACGGACGCCGCTCCGACGCCCGCAAGGAGCGGCGCCGGCACTTCGCCGTGGCGTGTCTTCTCGGGGCCATCGGGCTTTTCGGGTCGACGTTCACGACGCAGAGCCTCTGGGCGTCGCTCGCACTGCTGTCGCTGGCCAGCGCGGGCATCGTCTCGGCGCTGCCGGTGTTCTGGGCGGCATCCACGTCGTACCTGTCGCCCCGCACGGCCGCGGCCGGCATCGCGATCATCACCAGCGTGTCCAATCTCGCGGGCGTTGCCAGCCCCTATGTCCTCGGCCTGATCAAGACGGCGACGGGGAGCCTGAGCGCCGGCCTCGCGGCCATTGCAGGCTTGCTGGTGCTGGGCGCGCTGGCGCTGATGATGGGCTTCAAGCGCCACACCGACGAAGGCGTGCCCGAGTGATGCGGCTTCCTCTTCCGGCTTTTCTCGCCTTGCTCAAGCTCAGTGGCCGCAGGAAGCGCTTCGAAAGCGTCGAGGGCCTGTACGAAGCCATCGACCGCGAGCGCCGAAGCGCCGACGCGGCACCGCCGAAGGCGCTGCACGCGCGCTTCGACATCGAGCAGGCCGTCGTCGAGGGCAGCGTCTGCTACACGCTGAGGCCGCGCGCCAATCCCTCGGGCGTGAACCTGCTCTACCTGCATGGCGGCGCGCACGTGGCCGAGATGTCGCGACATCACTGGCACCTGGTGGCGGAGCTGGTCGCCCTCAGCGGTTGCACGGCGCACGTCCCCATCTATCCGCTCGCGCCGGACTTCAACCATGCCGACGCCTTTCGCGTGGTGCTCGCCATCTATCGCGAGCGCTTCGAAGGGCTGGCGCCCGATGGCATCGTGCTGATGGGCGACTCGTCCGGTGGCGGCCTGGCGCTGGCTCTTGCCCAGCAACTCAGCGCGCGGCGTCTTCCGCAGCCTCGGGATATCGCCTTGATCTCCCCCTGGCTGGACCTGACGATGTCGGACCCGATGCTGGCGTCGCTCGAATCGCAAGATCCCTGGCTCGCGATTCCGGGGCTGGCCGAAGCCGCGCGCCTGTGGAGCGGCGGCGCAGCGCTCGAAGACCCGATCCTCAGCCCCCTCAACGGGCCGCTCGATGCGCTGGGGCGGATCAGCGTCTTCATCGGCGGCAAGGACCTGCTCATGGCGGATTGCCTGAGGCTTCGCGAACGCGCGCGCAATCCGCCGCCCTGCAATGGTTCGAGCAGCCGAAGATGATCCACGTGTGGCCCCTGCTTCCGCTGCGGGCCGCGAAACCGGCGCGTCGCCAGCTCGCCGCCCTGCTTCAGGCTGCGTAGCATGAGCGCGCCACGCATCGTTCCGGCCACTCCCGCGCGGCACACGATGGACTTCGATGCCGCGGCCGAGCGAATGATCGCCGGGTCGTCCTGGGGCGCGGAACTTTCACCGTGCGAACTGCGGCGCGTGCTGGCTTCCATGGAGGAGCGAGCGCATGACACCGGCCAGGTCATCGCGGCCGAGGGCGAGCGCGCGGCATACTGGTACGGCCTCATCGAGGGCGTGGCGCGGCTGTCCGTCGGGACTTCGAGGTTCTCGAAATCGACCCTCGAGCATGGCGGGGCCGACACCTGGTTCGGCGAAGGCGCGCTGGTCAACGCGGAGGTCCGGCGCTACCAGGCGGTCGCGGTGACCCGATGCCGTCTGGTCCTTCTGCCCCGGCGCACGTTCGAATGGCTGCGCAGCCACAGCCTGGAGTTCAATCACTACCTGCAGTCGTCGCTGGCGACGCGCGTCGAGGAATGCGTGGCGCTGTGCGCGCAGCCGCTCGAATCCACCATCGAGGACCGCATCCTGAAGTTTCTCGACGGCTGTGCCGCGGGCGATCGGAAAACGCTGGCGCTCACGCAATCGCAGCTGGCCCGCCTGAACGGCATCTCGCGCCAGCGGGCGAACCTCGCGCTGGCGCGCCTGCGCGATGCCGGGCTGTTGTCGGTGGAGCGAAAGCAGATCGGCCTGATCGCCGCGACGCATCGCGTCGATGCCGTCGATACTCTGTCCACCACCGTGCCGAGCTGAAGCGCATCGACGGCCGCGCGGAGCCAAGCCATGCGCACTCGGCTCGAGCGGCAAATAGCATGCATCTGCGAGTGTGGCCCATCCCACAAAGACGGTAGAAGCCCGAGATCGTTGCGTGGGGAAAACAGCGCGCCGGATACGGCGCCGCGTTACTGCGAAATGCTTCCCAAAAGTGAATGCATTCACATACTCATTCTGCGCATCTACCTGTTTCCTACCGTTATCTGTAGTATCCATTCGTACTACAGCTTGCAACGGAGATAACGATGACGATCGCGCGTGCTATAGGCAGCTCCCCTTAGACAGTGCCACCAGGGATCTCGACAGCTCGTCTCAGCGCACCACTCGAGCGATAGACCGCCCACAGCGGTAGCCGGTCGTCAGAACGTAGACGACTCGCCCACGACCCCAGACGCCCCAATTCGCCTGACGAGCCGGTTCGGTCTCGTGGGATGGGTGCGCCTGCGCGAAAACAGCCGGACTCTATGCAAAGACCCGCGTGCCGCGGGAGGGATGAGTCTTGCCGTTCGAAAAACAACCGACGTTGCCTCGCCCGAGGTCGACGTTTTCGAAACAAGACTCTGGAGAGTTGGATGCTTGCCCTATCGCCCAGCGGGGGACATCGTTTCTTTGCTGGACTCCATGCCCGCACGACGGTTTCGCCTCGTACGCCGATCGCTTCGATCGCGAGCGCTCACGACCGCACCGATGCAATTGCCAGTCAGTTGCAGCAACGTGCGTGCGCATACGTCTTCATCGGGAATCTTCCGCAACTCTCGCAGGCCTACGGCATCGATTTCGCGATGGCCGTCAGTCGCGAGGTTCGCCGCCGGCTCTGTTTCTCGTTCGTTCGCACGGAGAGCACCGACTTCGCCTTTCTGCGGGATGACTGCTATTTGCTGTGGTCTAACGAGAGTTTCCCCGTTCCGGTTGACGCCTCGCTGACTTCGGCCTGCGAATACCTCGAGTCCGTGCTTGCCCACGTGGCCAAGCGACCGATCGTGTATCGCGGCATCGCGGCACTGGTGCAACTGCACGCCGACTGGATCGACGTGCGGCCTCCGGGCGAGATGGACCCCACGGAGGTCGAGCTCGCCTTGTGGACGGCCCAGCAATGCGCCGAGTTCGAGCAGATGGAGCTCGATGGCTGGAGCCATCGATATCGCGGCGACATGGACGTCGCCGTGCGGGTGGCCGACGCGCTGTCCCGGGGGTTCCTGAGCATGTCCTGGCGCCCGGTGGTGGGCGTGTACGGCGGCTCGACCTCGCTGTACCACTCGCTCCTCGCCAGCGCGGGGCCGATCCCGGAAGAAGGGCGTGCCGACGCGATCCGCGACAGCATCTATGGACCATGCCTGGAGCGACTCGGCCTGGCGCGGCTGTGGGATCGCCATGCGATGCGCAAGACCCTGGCGATCCTGCGCCAGCGCCCGGCGTTGCGTCTCGGCGTGCGCCTCTCGACGCAAAGCGCGCACTGCGATCACTGGTGGACCTCCCTCTTCGCCGCGTTGCAGACCGAGCCGATGCTCGCTTCGCGCCTGGTGGTGGAGTTCAGCGCGGGCGGCCCGGTCTGCGCGCTCGAGGCCATGCGCGAGTTCTGCAGCCGTCTCCAGGCCCTGGGCTGCCGTATCGCAGTTCGCAACCTCGGATGCCGAGACGGTGACCTGGCCATCGTTCACGCCTGCCGTCCCGACATCGCGAAGGTGGACCCTTCCTTCCTGCGTCGAGCCCGCGGCGGCGAGTTCGGGCTGGAAGGGCTGCAGGAAATGATTTCGCTGGCCGGCCACCTCGCAAACCATGCGGTGGTCGATGGCATCGAGCGCGAGGAGGACATGCACCTGGCGCTGCGCGCGGGCGCTCAGTGGCTCGAGGGCTCCTTCCTCGAGAGCGCGAAGCTCGGACGGGGGGAGGCGTACGCATGAACGCGGAGATGCGCATTCTTCTCGCTCGCATGGGCCTGCTGCTGGAACAGCTGCAGGAGACCGTGGGCGACTTGCTCGTCTGCAATGAGTCGAACAGGCACCGGGCGCAGGTCCTGCCCGCTGCGAAGCCGACGCCGAGCGAGGCCGACAGCACGACCGATGCCCAGTACCGGGCCCTCGAGGAAGCCATCCGCCAGCAGCGGAAGACCGAGATGCGCGACAAGCTGCGCCCCGGCCAGCCCGTGGCGCAGCCCGTAGCCGCCGCGGAAGTTTCGTTGGGCTCGAGCAGGTGGCGGCTCGCGATGAATGGCTGGCGACTCGTGGCCGACGAAAAGGGTTTCGAAGTACGACTGCGTCCTCAGGAACGCTCGCTGCTGTTGCGGGTGGCGCATGCGCCGAGCCAGTTCCTGGCGCCGCACGAGGTCCGCGAACTCAATCGCTCGCTCGCCACGTCGGTCGTCGACGTCCCCGGGCGCGACGAAGACGCGCAGCAGGGCGAAGCATCGATCGATCTGCTGCACACCAAGGTCATCGGCCGCCTGCGTCGGCGCATGCGCACGCATGGCCATCTGCTTCCGCTGCGCACGTCCGCGGCAGGAAGCGTCTACGTCGATGAAGGCGGCGATCTCCCGCGCCCGATTCGGCGCCGGCCCGGCGTTTCCAAGGCCCGTCACTCGCAACGAAGCGAGAAGGCGCAGATCGCTCGGCCGCTGGACATCCGCTCCACCTCGAAGGAGCACACGGGGGGCGCGACATGAACTCGTTGCCTTCCACCCCCTTCGCCGGCGGCCTTTCGCCCGGGCCCTCCAACCGCACTCCACAAGCCATCGGACACCTCATGACCACTTCCCCTCACTCCCTTTTGATGCTCCGGCGCGGGCACGACATCACCCGATCGTTCAAGAAGGGTGTTGTCGCAGCCTGCCTGATCGCTTGCGCTGGCCAGGGGATGGCGAACAACGTCGGAGAGAACTCCGCGTGGCAGTTCCAGACCTCGGCCGACAAGGCCAACCAGGCCGCCATCCAGGACATGATCCAGCGGCGCAAGGCCGGCAGCTATGGCGCCGCGAGCACCACCAACAACACCTACATCCAGCGCCAGTTCAACTGCGACGTCAACGCGACCGCGCAGGGCAACCAGGGCTCGAACAGCACCGTTGCCAACTCGCCGAGCACCAGCGGCGCCGCGGCCACCTCGACCGGCAACGACAACACCGGCTGGAGCGGCAGCGGCACGGTGACCACCGGCCAGGCCAATGCCGGCACCGTCGGCTCCCAGGTGAACGGCTCCACGACCACCGGGGTGCAGGGCTGGGCAGCCCAGGCACTCAACTCCAACCAGACCAACAGCGGCAGCCAGAGCGCAAGCGTCAGCGGCAGCACCGCCTGTGCTTACGGAACGCTCAACTGACGGAACCCCAGTCATGACATCGATCACCTTCGCTCGACCACGCCCGATGCCCACCGCGGCGGTACGCACGTTCGGTGCGGCCGTTGCACTCGCCGCACTCGCGGGCTGCGTCACCGCCCCGCAGGAGCGTGCCGCGCCCAAGGAAGCCCCCATCGTTCTTGGACCGGCCGTGCGCGATAACGTGACGCCGATGGAGGCCGTGCTCGCCTGCTATGGCGATCACGTCGCCGCCACCTCCAGGCCGCCCATCGTGGTCTCGGTGGGAGACGTGAAGGACTACACCGGCAAGTACAGCATCAACGAGGGCAATGCCATCACGCAGGGCGGTGCGCTGATGGTGTATTCGGCCCTGGGCAAGATGGGCGGCGCGGTCCAGGTCGCGGAGCGCTTCGATCCGGTCATCGCGGAGCGCGAGCTCGGCTATGCCGACCGCCGGCAGCTCGGCGACGGCCGTTCGCACCAGCTCGCGGGCCCGGCCGGCAACCAGGTGGTGCCCTGGTTGCCCTACTTCGGCGGCTCGATCAACAAGTCCGACTACTTCATCGTCGGCGGCATCACCGAGCTCAACTACAACATCAATTCGGGCGGCGCCGAGTTCGCCGTCAACCAGGTCGGCATCAAGGCCAGAACCTTCAGCCAGTCGGTGGGCGTCGACCTGCGCATCGTCGACACCCGCACGCTGATGATCCTCAAGACCATCAGCCTGACCAAGCAGTTCAACGGGTACGAGGTCGGCTTCAACGTCTTCCGCTTCTTCCGCAACGACCTGTTCGACGTAGACGTCGGCGCCAAGGGCCAGGAGCCGGTGCAGCTGGGCATTCGCGCGGCGCTGGAAGAGGCCGTGGTCCGGCTGGTCGCCGCCGTCACCAAGGTCGACCCGAAGCCCTGCCTCGGAATGCGCGTGTTCGATGAACTGCCACGCCAGTCGGCGGAGTCGCTTCGCAAGGTTCCCAACCCGATCGTCGACTCCAGCGGCGCGCGCGTGCTCACGGGCGAGGCCGTCAACGCGGCCAGCAGCGCATCGCCCGTCGGCACGGGCGACGGCGCGAGCGTGCAGATCCCGTTCGAGTTCGGCGCCGCGGCGTTGACCGGCGGCACCTTGAATCTGCTCGATCAGATCGCGGCGGCCGCCGCCAAGGCGCCCACCGAAGTGGTGCTGGTGGCGCGCGACACCGAGAACTGGGACGCGGGCAAACGCGATCTGCTGACGGACCAGCGCATCGGCGTCGTGACATCGGCGCTGGTCTCGCGCGGGATCGCCCCCGGTGGCATCAGCGTGAGCTGGCGGCCGGACAAGGCCGACACGGCCATCCATCGCGACGGTCCGGGATTGCAAGAGGTCGCCAAGTTGCGCGTCCAGGGCGCGGGCTCGGGCAAGGGCGGGCCGGTTCAACCAGCCCGAGAGGAGAACACACGACGAGGGAGCTAAACCGCACTGAAAGCTGAACGCCACCACCACATCGATCCTCCGGATCCACCGAATTTTCGGAACTTTTGATCAATACCCAAGGAACTTCCATGAAGAAGACTCGCAATCTCCAGTCGCGTGCCATCAAGGCGCCGGCACTCAGCCGTGTCGGCCTCGCCGTGCTCGCCAGCCTCGCGGCTGGCGGCGCTATGGCCGCACCGCCCGAACTGGGCGCGACCACCACCATCAACGCGGCCACCTCGACCGCCACCGCCTCGGGCTTCCTCACCGTGGATTCGGTGCAGACGAAGTCGCAGCCGGTGTCGGCGACCGCCGCCGGCCAGCAGATCGGCATCACGGTGGATGGCGTGCAGACCGGCACGTCGAACACCACGACGCAGAACACGGTGAACGCCACGGCCAAGGCCAATGAGTTCTCCAACGCGATCGACCTGTCCCTGACGGGCAACACGATCGCGCTCGATGGCGCGGCATCGCTGGGCGTGCAGACCAACACCGGCGCCATCACCAGCAACGCGAGCGGCAACTCGGTGGGCGTGAACCTCAACGGCTTCTCCTCGGGCGGCGCCTCGAACACGCAGAACACGATCGCGGCCACCACCGTGATCAATGGCGGTGCCTCCTCGGTGGCGGGTACCGTTCCGGTCGATTACGTCTCCAATGCCCCCGGCATCACCACGAGCACGCATTCGGCCGCCACGAACAGCAGCCAGGCCTCGGGCAGCATCGTGGTCACCACGGCGCAGCAGGGCACCGGCCCCGCATCGTCCGCGAGCGCCAGCGGCAACGCCGTCACGCTCGATCTGACCGCGGACGGCGCGAACGCCGTGAGCTCGGCGCCCGCGCTCGACGGCAACACCGTCTCCGCCACGCTCAAGGGCAATGCGGCGACCAACACCGCCTCGATCCAGGCCGGCGGCGCACCGACCTTCGCCGGTTCGGCCGTCGTGAGCAATCTGCAGCTGAACCAGGGCGTGGGCGTGACGCACAACGCGTCGAACACCGTCACCTCGATCGATGCCACGATCGGCAGCAACGGCACGGGCACCACCAACGTGCTGAACGGCGCCCTGTCGGTTCAAGGCAACACGATCTCCAGCGCGGCCACGGGCAACGAAGCCCTGGGGGCCGCCGGCGTCGCCGGCAACCGCATCGTGCTCGCCGACGGCATCTCCGTCGCCGGTTCGGGCGGCCCGACCGTCAACAGCAGCACCTACAGTGCCGGCAACCAGAGCTCGCAGCTCGGTGCGGACCTCGCGATCCTGAACACCCAGGGCAATGTCGGCGTGGCGCTGCAAGGCTCCACCAATGCCGCCAGCGTGACCGCCACCGTGCAGTCGATCGACGGCGGCGCGGCGACCGTCTCGGGCAACGCGATCACCTCCGCGGCCACCGGCAACGCCGCTTCCAGCGCGATTGCGACCGGCCAGAACGGTGCGACCTTCTCCGCCACCGCCGCGCTCGCGAACCAGCAGAGCAACTTCGGCGGCGGCGTTTCGGCCATCACCGCACCGTCGATCATCGGTGCTGCAACCGGCCTGGAAAACGGCACCACCAAGGACAGCACGGTGGCCGTCGAGCAGAACCGCGCCGCGGCTTCCGCCTACGGCAACAGCGCGACCCAGAGCCTCGCGCTGGCCGCCAACGCCTTGCCGCTGGGCGCCGGCGCCACCGTCCTGAGCGGTGGCCGCACGCCCGATGGCAACGTCTCGGCCAGCGGCGCCGCCACGATCACCAGCCTGCAGAGCAACTACGCCAGCCCGGTTTCGGCCACGCTGGGTGGCTCGTACGTGGGCGCGTACGTCGACTCGCGCGGCACCGGCGGTGATGCCATCACCGGCAGCACGGTCAGCGCCAGCAAGAACACGCAGGAAGCCGTCGGCCTGGCCAACAGCGCTTCGAACACGCTGTCGCTCACTGGCACGAGCATCGGCTCGGGCGCGGGCATCGCGAACATCCAGGTGGTGGACGCAGCCTCGCCGGTGAGCACCGTGCTGGCCGGCTCGGCCGCCGCGGTCTACGCCGGCACGCACATCACGGACACCAGCCTGACCCTGTCGGACAACCTGCAGCGCTCCATCGCCTACGGCAACTCGACCGGCAACACCCTGACGGTTGCCGCGAACGGCGCCACCGTGCCCACCTCGGTGGCACCGGCGTCCACGCTGTCGAGCACCCCGAGCCTGGGCGGCACGGTCACCGCCGCCTACGGCCTGCTGAACAACCAGTCGGCACTCGGTGACGTGGATGCGCAAGCCACCGGCTTCGGCGGTCCGCTGGGCGCGCTGACGGTCCTGCTGGAAGGCAACGCCACCCGCAGCCAGATCGCCAACCAGGGCAATGCCTTCGTCGCGGCCGCCTACGGCAACGACGCGAGCAACGCCGGCAGCGTGAGCCTGGGCACCGGTGTCGACGCAGCGGGCGCGGCATCGATCGCCAACGTCACCAGCGCACAGACGGCCAGCGGTGCCGTTTCGGCAACCGCCACCGGCGGCGCCGTCGTGGCGACCGCCATCCAGGACAACGTCTCGGCCTCGACGGTTGCCACCTCCGGCAACCAGATCCAGGCCCTGGCGTTCGGGAGCCGCGGCACCAACAGCCTGAGCGCATCGGGCAATGGCATCGACACCGCATCGGCCACGCCGCTCACCGGCGCGAGTTCGAACGCCGGCACGCTCACGACCAACGCCGCCTTCAGCGTGCAGAACGCCCAATCGGGCGCGGGCTCGGTCACCGCGACGCAACGTGACGGGGCGCTGGTCGGTGGCACCGCTGCCGGCGTGCTGACCGCCGTGGGTGGCAACGTGACCGGCTCGAGCATCGCCTCGAACGACAACGTCTCCACCGCCTCGGCGACCAGCAACGCCGCGACGAACAGCCTGGGCCTGTCGGGCAACGGCCTGTCGACCACGACCGCCTTGCAGAACTCGCAGACGACCAGCGCCAGCGTCAATGCGCTGATCGGCCAGGCGGGTGTGGCGGGAAGCGCCGGTACCGCACCCGAGCCCTTCACGTTCAGTGCCACGGGAAGCGGACTGACCGTTTCGGGCTCCGGCGCCACCCTGACCTTGACGGGCGGTACGCTGACGGTGCTGGCATCCAGCCTCTCGCCGGCGCAACTGAGCTATCTCACCAGCAACGGCTGGACGCAGTCCGGCGGAAACGTCAGTGGTTCGGCGACTTTGCTTGGCACGATCTCGTTGTCGGCCTACTCGGCGATCGTGGACGGGGGCGCGGCCGTGCTGTCGGGGCTCATCCCCGGCGCGCCGGCCACGCCGAGCGTCCCGAACCAGGGTGGCGTCATCCTGGCCGTCTCGGGTGCCGTGACCGGCTCGCAGTTGTCCGTCAACGGCAACAGCAACACCGGCTCGGTCACGGGCAACAGCGCGACCAACACCACGAGCGTCACCGGCAACTCCATCGCGGCCGGCAGCGGCCGCACGGTGGCGACCGCTGGCGCCCTCGTGACCGGTTCGGGCGCGCAGGCGGACAACGCGCTGTCGAACCTGCAGTCGGTGACCGGTGACTCGGCCCTGGTGAGCAACGTGTACGGCAGCTTCGCCGTGGATACCGTGGCCGGCTCGGCCATCGGCAACTCCACGGTGAGCGTGTCCAACAACAGCCAACGCGCGAGCTCGGTGGCCAACACGGCCACCAACACCCTGGGCGTGACCGCCACCAACCTGGCAGCGACCTCCGCGCTGGCGTCGCAGCAATCGAGCACCGCCTCGGTCGCCGCGACCTCGGACGCGGAGCTGTACGCGCCGGGCGCCGTGTCGGGTTCGTCGGTGGCGCTGGCCAACAACCGCAACGTCTCGCTGGGCGTGATCAACGATGCCACGAATGCGCTGACGGTCAACGCGGGCAACGCAACGCCGGTCGGTGCCACGACCAATGCCGTTCTGAACGCGGGGGGCGCCACCGGCGACCACGTGCTCAGCAACAGCCAGGCCGCGTCCACCTCGGTCGCCAGCACGGCGAGCACGCGCCTGTACAACCAGGATCGTGTGGCCACGGCCACCACGGGTCTGGCGGACAGCACGTTCTCGATCACCGGCAATGCGACAACCGCAGAGGCTTCGGCCAACCGCGCCGACAACAGCGTGACGCTCTCGGGCGCCGCGTTGCAAGGCAGCAACGCCGGTCTGAGCAATGCGCAGACCAGCAGCGCCGCCGTCAACGCGACCTCGAGCACCGCCGCGAGCTTCAACCTGGAGGGTGGCGTGCCGGCAGCGACCGCTGCGCTCAACAGCGGGCTGACCATCGACAGCAACAGCACGACGGCGCTGGCTCGCGGCAACGCGGCAAGCAACGTGCTCAACGTGTCGGCTGGCAGCAGCTACGCGACGCCCGCACCGTTTGCCGGCAGCACCGTCGGCGCCTCGCAAGCGGCCGCCGCCGTGCTCAACAACCAGGGCAACACGGGCAACGTGAGCTCGTTCGCCACGGCCAGCTACCAGGTGGCCTTGAATGCGACGGCGCCCGTGCTCGTGCCTGGCGTGAGCGGCAGCACCGTGGCCATCACCGGCAACACGACCGCTGCGCAGGCGTACGGCAACACCGCGACCAACAGCGTCAATGTGAGTGCGCCGAGCGCCAGCCGTCCGACGGCTGCGGTCGGAAACTTCCAGACCAACAGCGGCACGGTCGTGGCGACTGCCACCGGCGTGAACTACGGCATCGGCGTCACTGGCGCGGCGACGGGCAGCACGCTGCGCGCGGCCGGCAACCAGGTCAGCGCCACGGCCGTGGGCAACTCCGCCGTGTCGACGATCGCGTCGGTGCGGTGATCTAGTTTCGCCCCTCCCCCGGCGGACGGTTTGCTGCCGGGGACTTTTGCTCAAACCGCTTCGGCGGTTTGAGCCTTTTGATTCGCCGGTTCTTCTCTTGACTCCCTGCATTCTCATCAGAGCCCATCACCTCGAAGTCGTGCGCAGTCGCTGCGCAGCCTCGATTTCGACGCGCTCGAGCGCGGTGGATCTGGCGCACCGAGTGAAGGCATACGGCCCCGCCAACGACGGCTCGCCACGTGATGGCGCACGCCTTGCCATGCCGACTTATCACTTTCAGCCTTTCACACAACTGCTGCAAAGAGAGAGAACAGCTTCAGTTTTTATCAACTTCATTTCATCAATCACGGAAAAGCCGGGACCCTGACGGCCAGCGATACAGGTCCCCTTTGGGGGATGAGCTGGAGCACGAAGGAGGAGACCGCGTCCGTTCCAGCATGTATCTGCACCCACTTATTGCCACGCTGCCCGACAGCGAGCGTGCGTTGCTTGTTCAAAGCACCGAGCTCCGAAACTATCGCCGCAACGATGTCGTCCTCGCCGTAGACGAGACATCCGAACATGTTTACTGCGTCGCCACTGGACTGCTACGTGTCGTGGTACACGGCAGCGGCGGTGACAGCGAAGGCGTCACCACCGATTTCGTCAGCAAGGACGATTTCTTTTTCAGCCCCTCATTGAAGGAAGACAGCTATGTGGCGCAGTCCACGTTGATCGCAGCGCTTCCTTCTTCCGTCTACCTCATCCCCATCCATGTGCTGCGGCGTCTTTGCACGCTTTTTCCGCAGGTCGCCGTGGGCCTCCTGGAGTCGGCCGTCAAGCGGGTCTCCATGGTTCATGGTCAGCTGAGGCGAATTTCTTCGCTCTCGCCCGTCGAGCTGGTCGGCCGGGTCCTTCATGAACTGACTCATCTGGCCCCGGCCGGCCCCGGCGGCTACGACAAGCGGATCACGCAGGCCGTGATCGCTTCGTATGCCGGGCTCTCGCGTGAAGGGGTGAACAAGGCGATGCGTGAACTCGAGAACCGCGGCCTGGTTCGGCGGGACGACGAGGGCGTGCACGTACCGCCGGAGTTTGCTTCCACCGACTTCGGAGCCTTGGAGCTGGAAGGCGACAGCGAGGACGCATCGGACACAAAGCTGCAGAACTCTTCCGATAGGCACCGCTCACGTCGAGGTTCCTGACGTCATGGCACCGTTCCCCTTCGCACCAAAGAGCGCGCCCACGAAGCGCGGAAGGGGCACGCAATCAGCACCAGAAAAGCACAGGGATGGATGTCACGGATCGGATCTTCAGGATGGATGCCGTTGAGAATCAGAGAGGGAAAGATGAAGAGTGTCCAAGATCCGCTCACGGGCTTGCTCGCTCGTCAGAGCTTTGTCGATGCGGCTTCGCATTGGCTCGGATCGGAGAAGCGGCCGCGCCAGCGCTTGGTGATCTTCGAAGTCTTTGGCTTGTCGATCATCAACGAGACACAAGGTCTGGCGTTGGGAGACAAGGTGCTGCAGGAGGTGGCTCGATGGCTGGCGTCGAAATTCGATCCGGCTCGGTGTGTTCTGGGGCGGTGGGCGGGCAACAAGTTCGTCGTGCTGTACGAGCCATGCGGCACCGAGGCTTTTCCCGGTGAGATCCACCGCGCGAGCCTCGGATCCCTCGGGCTTGGATCGAGTCTGGGCAGGCAGGCGGACCTGACTCGCCTGCACGTCGGGTTTTGCGACAGCGCTTCACGCCAGATCGATGACCTCCTGACCTTCGCGAGCGAGGCGCTTCACGCGTCCACGCGGTCGACGGGCGCATGGGGCTATCGCTTCGATGAGGCGATGCATCGACGTCTGTTGCGCCGCCAGGACATCGAAAAGGATCTGGCCTGTGCCATCGAGGCACGGGAGATCGGGCTGTGGTATCAGCCGATCCTCTCGAGCGATGGCTCCAGCCTCCATAGCCTGGAGGCGCTGTTGCGCTGGAACCATCCGAGGCAAGGATGGACTTCACCCGAGGAGGTGGTTCACGCGGCCGCGGTCATGGGGATGGGCGAAACGCTGTTGCAGCACATCCTGCAGGAGGTCTGCCACGGCTTGCACGCGTTGGCGGATGCGGACCCTCGGTTCGAGAAGGTTCCCGTGGCCATGAACGTGTCGCCCCGTGAGATCGGAGATCTTCCTCTGAGCGACATCGTGTCGAGGACTTTGCTGCGCGAGGGCATCGCCCCTCGGCATCTGAGGATCGAGATCACCGAGGAAAGTGCGCTGGACAGTCTGTCGTCTTCCGGGCAGCTCGAAGCGCTTGCAGCGGCCGGAATCGCCATCGCGGTGGACGACTTCGGTACCGGCTATTCGTCGCTGGCGATGCTGGGCGACAAGTACGTCAAGCAGATCAAGATCGATCGACTGCTGATATCGGAGTTCCACCGCTCCGACAGGCGCATGCTGCTCGTGGATTCGATCATCCACCTCGGACACGCACTGGGCATGGAGGTGGTGGGCGAGGGCGTGGAAACGGTCGAAGAGCTCGAGCATTTGCGTTTGCTCGGTTGTCCGTTGGTTCAGGGCTACTACCTGGCGCGGCCAACGCCGTTGGAGACATTGATCGCCCAAGTTCGTCACGCAAGAATGGATTGGGGCTAGCGAGCGCACCCGAATGGTCGAGAGCGCGCATGGTCCCTGTCCTTCACCCTCGTCAGCGAGAGGCTTCGCCGCGGACGAGCCCAGGCGTAGGTTCTCTCGTCATTGTCCCAGGCCCGCGAAGGCGGCCTGCCCTCGATCAGAGGGTGGCGGCGGCAAGTTCGTCCAGCAGGATCTCGCGCAGTCGTGCCACTGCCGGTGTCGGCGCAGCCTTGGCCGTGTAGAGCGACAGCGCGATATCCGGCAGCTTCGGCAAGGCGTTCGAGCGTCCGAGTACCGCCAGTTGCGGCGGCAGGCCCAGCGTGGTGCGGATGGTGATGCCCAGCTCGGCCGACGATGCCGCCCACAGTCCCGCGAGGCTCGGCGAGCTGAAGGCCAGGCGCCAGCGTCGCCGGGCCCGGTCGAGTGCCTCGATGCCCGGCTCGCGGAAGGCGCAGGGCGCTTCGAGCAGAGCCAGCGGTAGCTCTTCGCCGCGCCGTACGGCGAAGTCCTTCGACCCGATCCAGACCATCGGCAGGCGCTTGACCAGTGTCGTGTCGGGATCAAGGCCTTGGCACTGGCCGCGGAGCGCGTCAGCCGCGGCGCGCGCATCGAGCCGCTCTCCATCACCGGACCCAGCGAGGCACGCGAGGTGTCGACTGCTTTCAACCTGATGCAGAACAAGCTCACCCGCTTCATCGACCACCGCACGCAGCTGCTCGCCGCCATCAGCCACGACTTTCGTACGCCGATCACGTCGCTGCGGCTGCGCGTCGAGATGGTGGAAGACGACGCGCTGCGCGTCCTCATGACGCGCACACTCGACGGTATGCGGCAGATGGCGGAGCAGACCCTGCGCTTCGCCCAGGACGATGCACAGAGCGAAGGCATGCAGGACATCGACCTGCAGGCGATGCTCGAGGAGGTGGTGGACGAGCACCGTGCCCTGGGCCGTGACGTGTCGCTGGCCGCACATGCGCCGCATGCGCACCGCGCCCGGCCGATCAGCTTGCAGCGCGCGGTGAGCAACCTGGTCGACAACGCAGTGCGTCACGGCCACCACGCCGGGGTTCGCCTCGTGGTCGACGACGGCATCCGCATCGAGATCGACTACGAGGGACCGGGACTGCCCGCCGACATGCTCGAGCGGGTCTTCGAACCGTTCTTCCAGCGCAGCCGTGCCCGAAACCATTCCGAGGGAGGCGTGGGACTCGGACTGTCGATTGCGCGTTCCTGTGCTCGCGCGCACGGCGGAGAAGTGGTGCTCTTCAACCTGCCCGAGGGTGGCCTTCGCGCGATCATCAAGCTGCCGGGGGAGTCGGCCCCGGCAGGGCATTGAAGCGAACGTGAGGCCGTCTTGAAAATCCTGGATGGCTGGACGGGACAGTTGACCTGGTCGTCACCTTCCCGCTCAACCGCGGCAAGGACATCTTCATCTTCGCGACCACGCCGCGGGACAGCTGGCAGCTCGATTCCTGGACCGGGCCCGGCGACGTGGACGAGTTGCGCGCGCCACCTCGAGGGCGTGGCGGTGGACGGCACCGCCGCCGCGCTGGCCGACTTCGAGACCGCCCGCATCGAGCGCGCCAGCCAGGTGCAGCTCAGCTCGCTTGGCAACAACTGGCTGCGCGAGGGCGGCAACGTCGACTGGGTGTACGCCTACGACGCCTGGGCCGTGCCGCTTGGTGTACCTGCTTCCAGCTCTCCTGCTGCAGATAGACCGACGACCCGACCAGTAGCGCGCGGGGCTGGCAGAGGAAACTGAGGTGGAGACGGGGGACGAGGAGGCTCAAGCTCGGGCAATTCCCCCGGTCGTGCGCTGTCCCGCGCGTGGTTGAACGTCGTGTCGCTCGCATCCCCTTGGATGCCCTGTCCAGTCGGGACCCGAGCTTTGCATTCATTGGTCCGACCAGGTCGGTTACCTCGATCGTTTTCTGTCGTCAAGCCGGAAACACCACTACTCCGCCGCGCAGGCGCCGCTTCGAGCCGGCTTTCGACTTCGTTTCTCGGTTGGAGGCGGGACCACTATTCGATTATCGGATTGAAAGTATCTAGAACTTGGCTGATTGGCGATAGTGGGTTTAATTCAGAATCCAGCCTGCTCGAGCGTGGCGCCTCCAAGTCGCCTCGCCGCAACCCAGTTCAACAAGAAGAAATGCAAACATGAAAGATCCCGACCTGGCGCAAGAACACACGAAGAAACTTGCCAAGATTGAGGATTGGGATACCGAAAAAGTAGCCAGGGGGAAGCTCGAAGCGCATGACAACGAGCAGGTCGCCATGTCTGCCGGCAGCGGCTTCGATCCGACGTTCGGATTGCTCACGACGCGTCGAGGTCGCTGCTTTTCTCTTGGCTTGCTCGTTTCGGTACTTTTGAGCTGGGCCTTGTTCCACTACTGGATCTACAGACCGACACCGCAGCAGTTCAGCATCTATCCGTTGGCCCTGAAAGGCGCTGCCTGGCAGACTCTCGTGCGTCAGGGCATGAGGGCGGCACAGATTCCCGAGGCGGTTCAACCGCGTTTGATGGCGCAATGCAAGCAGGACGCTTGCGTGGTGCCGTCCTTCGAAGACTGGAAGCGGGTGGTCCCCCCCAAGTCGGTCCTGGGGCCCGAAATCACTTACTGCGAAATGTGGGATGCCATTCGCCGTGATCCTGGCTCACCCTATCTGGGAAAGAACCGAATGCCTGCCGAAGCCAGCACAAACTGGACGGTTGGATCGGTGACTCTCACCGATGGCGGCACCCGCCCCGCGTGTTTCCAGCGCAGGCCGCTGTCGAACATGGCTGTTGCCGGTGCCAGCCCATTGAAGTCGCTGGTGCTTCTTGCGTTCTTCGCGGTGCTCGTCGGTGTTGCGATCGCAGTCAGCCGGCGCCTTCCCCCCGGCTGATCGGGCAACAAGGTTTACAAGAGGAGAGAGAGCATGAAGTTTCGATTCGTTGCCGTGATCGTGTCTTGCCTGCCGTTGGCGGCGTGCTCTGCGGGGCCGAAAGACGAGGATGTCGTGAATCTCACCAAGGCCTTCGGCGCAACCCGGGGAATGGTGATCGATTCCGTGAAGAACCTCGGTTGCGAGAAGGCCAAAGAGGGGGAGGTGAAGGATTCCGGGGAGCACTATCGATGCAAGGTGGAAACCACCCGCGGAACGCAAAAGGGGACCGACACCATCTACTTCCAGAAGATGGGCGAGAACTGGCTTGTAAAGGGGACCTAGCCTTCTGCTAGAAGCGCACTCTCCGACGTTGGCCATGACCGAGCGCCGTCTCGCCGAAGCCGTTTCCTTCATCCGGATCGACTCCGGCGACCAGGATTTCTCTTGCCTTCTCGAGCTTACCCAGGTCTACAGCATGCGTTGGTGCGGCCTCGATGTTCATTTTGAGAAAGGCGCAAATACTCAGCGATCGAGATTCGATGTGTCCTTCGGCGCCTTCCGGGCCACTGGCTTGTGGCTCGTTCCGATGCGGTACAGCCCGAGTACGACGCAGATCGGTCCCACGACCCCGCACAGATGCGATGCCAGTACAGCCAGAAGAGGCTGCCCTTGAACGGCTCTTGTAGCAGGCTCGCTGCACAAGGTCAGCAGCGCGCCTCCCAGCAACAACTTTGCGCCGCTGATCCCGCGATCTGTCCATGGTTTCATTCCGTCATTCCTCATTGGATCCATAGCGCCTGGCACTGTCATGTGCCCGGAAAGCGATGCTCCGATCGTTCCAAGGCTGCTATCGCGTCTTGCGAGCTTCGTTCAGGGCTTCGGCTGCCGCCGCCAACAGGTTCTCGAAAGGCTCGGGCGCCTCGCCTTCGTACGAGATGACGGCATCACAGTACTTCGCCAGCGCACAACTGATGATCATCACCGCGGCACAGTCCTTCATGCTGCCTCGCCAGGCCATGGAAACGCAGAAGTCGCGCGCGCCGGCCATTTCGAGGATTCCATCGTCTCCATCCGCCGCCTGTGCTGTCGTGCTCGGCCACAGTTCTGGCCCGACGTCGCTATCCCCTTCCAGCACGCAGGGCGAGAAGCCTTGATCGCTCTTGAGGTCCAGATCGGGGCAGAGTTGGAGGTCGAAGCCCAGCTCGTCGATCCACCCTTGCAGAGCCGAACGGCTGGGAAGGGATTCGGATCTGAGAAATGCGAATTGGGTGTTGGACATGCTTTGCGCCGAAATGGTGTTCTGGCCGCGCATGAGTGACCGCTTCCGAGCGAGTCTACGTTGGCCCCGAACGGTGGTTGGGGCGAATGTTGCCATAGCCGCGATGAGATGAGACCCTGGCAACCTCTCGGCGATGCGCACATGAGGTCGTGTGCATCTGCAGCGCCCAAGCTGGAGAGGGGCTGGATCGAGCCTGTCTCGCACCACGCTCAGCTGCACGGCGGGATGGCGGTGGCTGACGGTGGCCAGCCAATCTGCGCTACACGCCTCCCCTCAGAGCTTGGACTGGACAGGCCCAAGCTCACGGCGCCAGCCGCGTGAACACATAGTCCCTGTCCTTCACCCGCGCCGCATGGCAGGCAAAGCAGGTCTGGTGCTGCGCGATGTCCACCGGCTTGCCATCGACGAAGCGCCCGAAGCCCCAGCCGCCGGTGGCGGCGTACTTCGCTGAATCTTTGACCATCACCTGCACCGTGGTCGCCGCGCCGGGCACCAGCGCGGGTTCGAAGTCCGGCGACTGCACGTGCTTCCACGCGAGCTTGGTCAGCACGGTGCCGTCTGGGAAGGGCAGCGCGCCCTTCTTGTAGGCGTCGACGGCGGTCTTGTTGCCGAGCACCACGCGCAGTTCGTTGAGCGGCTCGGACTCCAGCGCGGGCGCGATCAGCTGCCATTCGCGATAACCCTTGGGGATCGTCACGCCATAGATCGGTGACGCGGCGGAGGTGGACGTCGAGGCGGCGGGCTTGCCGTCCGCGGCGATGGACACGGCCGCGAAGACGCAGGCACCGAGCGCGAGCGCCACGGCGGCGATTTCCATGCGGATGGTTTTCATCGAAGGCTTTCTTGAAGTGGGGGCGCCGCGATTCTTCGGCGCCTCCGCGCGCCATTGCGCGGCCTTCGTATGCCCGTGTATCCGCGCCGCGCGCGCGACACACTGCGATTCGCTGCGAGCCCGGCGGCGATGTCATGCAGTTTGAACGACAGTGCCATGGAAGCCGCGCGCCCGCGCCGATCCAATCGATCGCGTTGACATGCCATCGGGTGCATGTCCGAACCGCGAGAGGCACACCAATGGATTTCGAACTCAACCCCGCGCAACGCGATCTTCAGCAGCGCGCGCGCAGCTTCATCGGGACGGAAGTCCTGCCGCACTACCGCGAATGGCCGGTCGCCAACAGCGACTACAGCCCCGAGCTCAACGCCCACCTCAAGGGCAAGCTGGCCGAGTACGGCCTGGCCAAGCTGATCGTGCCCAAGGAATTCGGCGGCCAGGGCCTGGGGCCGATGGAGGACGTGATCGTGCTGGCCGAGTTCTCGAAGTCGCCGCGGCGCATGCCGGGCGGGCCGTTCGCGCCCTGGCCGGTGCTCTACCAGGCGCCCGAGAAGATCCGCGAGAAGTACCTCTATCCGGTGCTCGAGGGCAAGACGGGCTGGTCGATGTGCTTCACTGAACCCGAGGCCGGCTCGGACCTCGCGGGCATCCGCACGACGGCGGTGCGAGAGGGCGACCACTGGGTGCTCAACGGCACGAAGATGTGGCGCACCGGCCATCACTTCGCGTCGTACACGGCGATCGCGGCGGTCACCGACCCGAGCAAGGGGCCGAAGGGCATCAGCGTGTTCCTGGTCGACAACGACACGCCGGGCTTCACGAAGTCGCGCGACATCCCGGTGATCGCGCGGCAATGGGGCACGGAGCAGGAGGTGCGGCTCGAGAACGTGATCGTGCCGGCCGAGAACCTGCTGGGCGCGGAGGGCGAGGGCTTCTCCATCGCGCAGCACCAGTTCAACCGCTTCCGCCTGCGCCTGGGCGGCACCGCGCTCGGGATGGCCGAGCGCAGCCAGGAACTGGCGGTCGAATACGCGCGCGAGCGCAAGGTGTTCGGCAAGGCGCTCGGCGACAACCAGGCGATCCAGTGGATGCTGACCGACAACCAGTACGACATCGAATCGATCCGCCTCAACACCTACTACGCGGCCTGGATGGTGGCGCGCGGCGGCTACTCGGCCTCGCGGATGCAGGCGGCCATGGTGAAGGCCTATTGCGTGGATGCGGGGCTGCGCGTGATCGACCGCTCGATGCAGGTGCTGGGCGGCCGCGGCCTCGCGATCGAGGACTATCCCTTCTTCGACTTCCACAACCTGCTGCGCATGTGCAAGCAGATGGAGGGCTCGACCGAGATCATGAAGATCGTGATGGCGCGCGAGATCCTGTCGGGCGAACTGAACTGAAGAAGAAAGCGGCGGCCCGGGAGGCCGCCGCCTTCACGCGACCACGACGATCTTGCCGAGCGCGCCGCGCGCATCGAGTCGCGCGATGGCCGCGGGCGCATCGGCCAAGGCGAAGGTCTCGGTCACCTCCGGCTGCAGCAGGCCCTCGCGCCACATCGCGAGCAGCGAGTGCACGTTGCGGTCGTTGAGCTTCGGGTCTTCCTGCACGAAGCTGCGCCAGTCCACGCCGACGATGTGGCGGCTCTTGAGCAGCGCCAGGTTGAGCGGCACGCTCGGGATGCCAGCGGTGAAGCCCACCACCAGGTGGCGGCCGCCGCGGCGCAGACTGCGCAAGGCCGGTTCGGTGTAGCCGCCGCCGACCGGATCGAACACCACGTCGCAGCCGTCGCCGCCCACCGCCTCCTTGATGCGGCGCGCGAGCGCCTGCTGCGCCTCCCGGCCTTCGACCTGTTGTTCGTAGACGAGGCCGCCCGACGCGCCGCGCGCCATCGCGAAGGCCAGCTTGGAGGGCGAGGACACGGCGGCCACCACGCGGGCCCCCAGCGCATGCGCGACCTCGACCGCGGCCGACCCCACGCCGCCCGCGGCGCCGAGCACCAGCACCGTCTGCTTCGCTTGCAGCTGGGCGGCGTCGCACAGCGCGTGGTAGGCGGTGGCATAGGCGAACATGAAGGCGGCCGCCTGCGTGCGCGGCGTGTCGGCCGGCACGCGCACGCAGCGCTGCTCGGCCACGGCGATGCGATCGGCCATGGCGCCCCAGCCGCAGCGGCCGATGACGAGGTCGCCCTCGCGCAGCCCAGACACGCCCCGGCCCGCCTGTTCCACGACGCCGCAGAACTCGCTGCCCAGAACGAAGGGCCGTTCGGGCCTGACCTGGTAGAGGTCGCGGATCAGCAACCCGTCGGGATAGTTGACGCCCACCGCGGCGATCTTCACGAGCACCTCGCCCTCGGCGGGCACCGGGTCCGGCAGTTCCTGCCACACCAGCGTCTCCGGTCCCCCGGGGCGATGACTCACCCATGCTTTCATGTTCGACTCCTTTGGTTAGCGCCATGATGAAAGGCCGGCCTGGCCCGCGCCATGACCGCCGCGCGCAACCCGCATGGCGCGGCGCGCAGGGGTCATGGGGAACGAGCGTGGCGGTCATCGCGGCCGTGCAAGCGCGACGGCACCATGCGGCGATGCACGACACGTCGAAGAACACGCCATCATCGCCCGCCGGCCCCTTGCGCGGCCTGCGGGTCGTGGAGTTCGCGGGCCTGGGCCCGGTCTCCTTCACCGCGATGCTGCTCGCCGACATGGGCGCGCGGGTCGCGCGCATCGAGCGGCCTGGCGCGGCGCAGATGGAGCGCGGCGCGACGATGCGTGGCCGCGAACGCCTCGCGCTCGACCTGCGCGCGGCGGAAGGACTCGCGACCGCGCGCGAACTGCTGCGCCATGCCGACGTGGCGATCGAGGGCTTTCGTCCCGGCGTGATGGAAAGGCTGGGGCTCGGCCCCGCCGAGCTGTTCGCGCTGCGGCCCGCGCTGGTGTTCGGCCGCATGACCGGCTGGGGACAGGACGGCCCGCTCAGCCACCAGGCAGGCCATGACATCGACTACCTCGCGGTCGCCGGCGGGCTGCATCCCATCGGTCCCGTCGAGGCGCCCAGCGTGCCGCTGAACCTCGTCGGCGACTATGGCGGCGGCGCGCTCTACCTGGCCGTGGGCGTGCTCGCGGCCCTGCACGAGGCGGCGCGCAGCGGGCGCGGCCAGGTCGTCGATGCCGCGATCTGCGACGGCGCGGTGTCGCTGCTGTCGCTGATCCATGGCCTGCGCGCCGCCTCGCGCTGGCGCGACGAGCGGCAGGCCAACGTGCTCGATGGCGCCGCGCCGTACTACCGCAGCTACCGTTGCGCCGACGGGCTGCACCTGGCGGTGGGCGCGATCGAGCCGCAGTTCCATGCCGAATTTCTCGCGCGCCTGGGCCTGGATGCCAAGGCGTTCGCGCAGCACGATCGCGATCGCTGGCCCGAGCAGGCGCGCGCGCTCGAGGCGCTGTTCGCGCGCGAGCCACGCGCGCACTGGGAGGCGTTGTTCGAAGGCGGCGACGCCTGCGTCGCGCCCGTCCACAGCCTCGGCGCGAGCACGCGCGATCCGCACCTCGTGGCGCGCGGCACCTTCGTCGAACTCGAAGGCGAACTGCAGCCCGCGCCGGCGCCGCGCTTCAGCCATTCACCTTCGCTGCCGCGCCCCGCGACATCGGTGGTGGCCGATGCGCACTGGCTGGCGGACTGGGCGCGGCCAGGACCCTGAATCAGGAGGCCGGCGGGTTGGCCCGGTACTCGGTCGGCCCCGTGCCGGTCCAGCGCCGAAAGGCCCGATGGAAGGTGCTGTACTCGGCGAAGCCCAGCCGCAGCGCGATGGTCTCGAGCTTCACATGGCCCTGGCGCACCATGTCGAGCGCCGCGCGGCGGCGCACGTCGTCGCGCAGTTCGGAGAAGCCGCAGCCCTCGTCGACCAGATGCCGTCGCAGGGTCACCGGCGTCATGTGGAGGCGGGCCGCCACGTCGTCCAGGCTCATCGGCGTGCCCACCTGCGCGCGCAGGATGGACTTCACGCGGTCGCTGACGCGGCTCTGGTCGTAGTAGCGGGTGATGAGCATGCGCGGCGCTTCCGAGAGGAAGCGGCTCAGGCGCTCCTCGCCGCCGATGATCGGCAGCGAGGCCAGGTGGCATTCGAGCCGCAGCGCGGTGAACGGCTGCTCGAAGCGGATCTCGCGCGTGTCGTAGGTGCGCAGCGTCTCGGCGCTGGCCGGCCGGCGCGGATACGAGAACTCCACCGCGGTCAGCGGGATGCGGCGGTCGACCAGCCAGCACATGAACTGGTAGAGCAGGAAGATGGTCGCCCCATGCAGCGCCACATGCCGCTCGGGTGAGAGCGCGCGCAGCGGCTTGAGCCAGACGATGGCCTCGCCGCCTTCGCGGCGGATCTTGATCGAGAAGTCGTCGACCACCAGCGCATAGAAGCGGCCGATGACGACCAGCGCCTCGCCGAGCGTGCGGCAATTGACGATCAGCCGGCACAGGGTGTGGAAGGTGCCCGGCGGTATCGGCCGCGAGGCGATGCCCCAGGCCTCGTCGCGCGCGCGCCGCGCCAGCAGGATCAGGAAGCGCGTGAAGGCCTGTTCGCTGACGCGCAACCCGCGCGCATCCAGCTGCCGCGGATCGATGCCCGAACGGCGCAGTACCGCCTCGGCCTGCGCCGGCGGCAGGGCCGCGCTGCGCAGGAACAGCTGCACGAACCAGCCGGCGATCGGCGGCGGCGTGGCGCTCGGCGAGGGGCCGGGGGCGGCGGTCATGAAGCGGGCGGGTGCGGACTGGTGCGGGAAGGCGCGGGCATGCGCTTCGCATTGTCGCGCCGCCCGCACGCGCGGCGCCGTCAATCGGCCGTGATGTTGAAGCGCCGGCTCAGCGCCTCCCAGTGGCGGTACTCGTTCTGCATCGCGGCGGTGATCTGCTCGGGCGTCTCGCTGCTGGGCTCGAGGCCCGCGAGCTGCAGCCGGCCGACCATGTCGGGCTCCTGCAGGATGGCGCGGATCGCGTTGCGCAGGCGCTCGGCCACCGGCGCCGGCGTGCCCGCGCGCAGGAACAGGCCCCACCAACCCGTGTAGTCGAAGCCTGCATAGCCGAGCTCGTGCAGCGTCGGCACCTGCGGCAGCGCCGTCAGCCGCTTGCTGTGCGCCACCGCGATCGAGCGCAGTCCCTTGTCGCCCTGGCGCTCGATCGCGGTGGCGGCCGAGACGAAGGCCATCGGCACGCGTCCGCCCAGCATGTCCTGCAGCAGCGGGCTGGTGCCGCGGAAGGCCACGTGCGGCATCTCGATGTTCCAGGCCGCGCGCAGCTGCTCGCCGTAGATGTGCGAGGTCGAGCCCGCGCCATAGGAGCCGAAGGAGAAGTTGCCCGGGTTGGCCTTGGCCGCGCGCGCGAGCTCGGCCAGGTTCTGGTAGGGGCTCGACGCGGGCACCACCAGCACCACCGCCTGGCGGCCCAGCAGCACCAGCGGCTCGATGTCCTTGGCGAAGTCGTAGGGCGGCTTGCCGCGCGACAGCGCGATGTTCTGGATCAGGCTCGTGATGTGGAACAGCACCGTCAGCCCGTCGGGCGGCTGGCGCAGCAGGTACTGCGTGCCGATGAGGCCGTTGGCGCCGGCTTTGTTGTCGACCAGCACGGTGCGCGCGAGCACCTCCTGCAGGCGTTGCGCGAGCGGGCGCACCACGGGGTCGGCCGCGCCGCCGGCGGCATAGGGCACGAGCAGCGTCAGCGGCCGGGTTTCCGGCTGCGCACCGGCCAGCTCGGGCAGGCCGGCCAGCGAGGCCAGCAGGGCCATCGTCCAGTGCCTGCGTCCGATGTCGATCGTCATGGTCGGGTCTCCGTCACGGTTGGGAAGCGGGTGCCGCGAGCGCGCGGTAGCGGTCGCGCACCACGCGCTTGAGCAGCTTGCCGGTCTCGGTGCGCGGCAGCTCGGTCGCGAAGTCCACGCTGCGCGGGCACTTGATGGCCGACAGGTGGGCGCGGCAGTGCTCGATGAGCTGCTGCGCGGTCGAGGCATCGGCGAGCGCGGGGTCCTTGAGCTGGACCACGGCCTTCACCTCCTCGCCGAACTCGGCATGCGGCACGCCGATGACGGCCACCTCGTGCACCAGCGGGTGGTCCTGCAGCAGGTTTTCCGCCTCCTGCGGATAGATGTTCACGCCGCCCGAGATGATCATGTTGGCGCGCCGGTCCGTGAGGTAGAGGTAGCCCTCGGCATCCACGTGCCCGATGTCGCCGAAGGTGCCCCAGCCCTGCGGCGTGTGGGTCTCGGCGGTCTTCACCGGATCGTTGTGGTACGCGAAGCTCGGGCCGCCTTCGAAGCAGACCAGGCCATCGACCATCGGCGCGCATTCGCCGCCGTCGTCGCCGACGATGTGCAGCACGCCCTGCTTCGCGCGGCCCACCGAGCCGGGGTGCGCGAGCCATTCGGGCGCCGAGATCGCGGTGGCGCCGGCGCGCTCCGAGCCGGTGTAGTACTCCCAGACGATCGGGCCCCACCAGTCGATCATGCGGCGCTTGAGCTCGATCGGGCAGGGCGCGGCCGCATGCAGCGCCAGCCGGTGGCTCGAGAGGTCGTGGGCCGCGCGGCGCTCGGCCGGCAGCGCGAGCAGGCGGATGAACATCGTCGGTACCCATTGCGAATGGGTGACGCGCCAGCGCGCGATCGCCGCGAGCGCGCCCTCGGCATCGAAGCGGCGCATCAGCACCACCGTGCCGCCGAAGGCCACGCAGCGCACGCTGAAGCGCAGCGGCGCCGCGTGGTAGAGCGGCGCGGGCGAGAGATAGACGCTCGCGGGATCGAAGGCGAAGAACGAGAGCCAGTCGCCCGCGAGCGCCTTGCGCAGCTGCTGGTCCTCGAGCTTGTGCTTGATGCCCTTGGGCCGGCCGGTGGTGCCCGAGGAGTAGGCGAAGTCCAGGCCCAGCGGCCGGTCGGGCAGCGGCGGCACCGGACCGTCGTCCTCGACCAACGCGCGGTAGCTCGCGGCGCCTTCGACCGGGTCTTCGGCGTCGATGCAGAGCACCGCCTCCAGCTGTTCCGGCCAGGCCGCGCGTTCGGCCCAGGGCCGCAGCGCCGTCTCGGTCAGCAGGATGCGCGCGCCCGAGTCCCGCAGGATGTACTCGATCTCGCCCGGCGTGAGGTGCGTGCTGATCGGCACGTAGTAGAGGCCGGCGCGGCGCGCGGCGAAGGTGAGCTCGAAGTATTCGAGCCGGTTGCCCAGCAGGATCGCCACCACCTCGCCGGCCTCGAGCCGGGCCGCGAGAAAGCGCGCGAGCCGCGCCGAGCGTTCGTGCAGGCTGCGGTAGTCCAGCGTTTCGCCGGTCTCGGCCAGGATGGCCGCCGGTCGCGCGGGGGCCTCGGCGGCGAAGCGCGCCAGGCCGTCAAGGACGGGTTCGTTCGATGGCAAGTCGGTCTCCGTGTGGCCCTGGCCACCTGGAGCGGCGCGGACCTTGTCTCTCGTTCAATGGTCCGAGGATACGAAGCCGGGTCGGCGCGCGGCATGACCGGGCCGATCAAACTGCATGACGCGCGCCTGCCGACCACGGCGCGAGTTCGACCCGCCCGCCGCGCGGATCGCGCCATGGGAACGCCATGGCGGCCAGCACCGTGTACTCGGCAAGCCTCGCCGTCTGGTGCGGCATGCCGGCATCCCCGGCCAGCGAGGGATGGCACATCAGCACGTCGCCGCTGCGCGCTTCGGACAGCCACCCGAGCAGCCGCCGCCGGTAGCCATCCGCGTCGTCCGCGAAGTCGTAGACCCCGAGCAGCCTTCGGCTCGTCGGCATCGACCGGCGTGCGGCCTCGCGCATCAGCGCGCGGCCCCCCAGCGCGTGGATGACCCGGGACTTGAGCGAGACGGCGCCGGGCCGGGTGTTGCGCAGCCATGGCGGCGCCGCCGCGTAGCGGCGCGACAGCTCCTCGAGCAGCAGCTCCCGCACCACCGGCAGCTGGTGCACGTGCCGGTGCCCGTCGACGAAGGCGGGCGCGCGGCCCAGGCCGTCCTCGAAGCGCGAGAGCTGCCCGGCGATGGTCTGCCGCAGGCGCGTCCGCGGCATGGCCCGCGCATAGCAGCGCAGCACCAGCGGGCCCAGGCCGGGTTCCTCGGCTCCCGGGGTCCGTGGCGGCGTGAGGTCCAGGTGCAGTCCGACGTCGACGCGCGCGGCATCGATGCGCCGCAGCGCCGGCAGTCCGTCCGGCCAGGCCTCGCGCAGCACCAGGCAGCCGGTGGCCGAGAGATTGCGCCGCGCGATCAGGTCGAGCACCGCCGCGTTGATGCCCGCGCTCATGCCGAAGTCGTCGGCGCAGATGCAAAGCCGTTGCGTTGCTGCCGCGGGCGCGGTCATGGCTCCTCGGTTTCCAGGCCGTGGCCGCGCTGCTCGCGCACCACGTAGACGGGCCGGCCCTTGACCTCCTCGAAGATGCGCGCCACGTATTCGCCGAGGATGCCGGTGGAGATCATCTGCACGCCGATGAAGAACATCAGGCTCACGACGATGGTCGACCAACCCGACACCTCGTTGCCGAAGCACATGTAGTCGAAGACCACGTAGCTGCCGTAGCCGAAGGCCGGCACCGCGAGCATCAGGCCGGCCACGCTGACCATGCGCAGCGGCCAGGTGGTGAAGGAGGTGAGGCCGTCGAGCGCCAGCTTGAACAGGCGCCGCGCGTTGAAGCGGCTGCGCCCCTCGGCGCGCGGCGCCGGCGTGTAGGGCAGTGCCACGGCGCGAAAGCCGACCCAGGCGTACAGGCCCTTCATGAAGCGGCTGCGCTCGGGCAGCTTCAGCAGCGCATCGACCACCTTGCGGTCCATGAGGCGGAAGTCGCCGGCGTTCTCCGGCACCGCGAAGCGGTCGGAGGCGTTGAGCAGCCGGTAGAACAGGCGCGTGCTCCAGGTCTTCAGCGGCCCCTCGTCGCGGCGGTCCTCGCGCACCGCGTAGACCACCTCCGCGCCCGCGCGCCACTGGTCGATCATGGCGCGCACCAGCGCGGGCGTGTGCTGCATGTCGCCGTCGAGCAGCACCACCGCATCGCCGCGCGCCGCGCCCAGGCCGGCGGTCAGGGCCGCTTCCTTGCCGAAGTTGCGCGACAGCGAGAGGCTGCGGATGCCGGGCCGCTCGCACCAGGCGCCGAGCACGAGGTCGGTGTCGTCGGTGCTGCCGTCGTTGACCACGATCACCTCCCAACGCAACCCGGTGGCGCGCAGCATGCGCTCGAGTTCCGGCAGCAGCGCGCCCAGGTTCCGCGCCTCGTTGAAGCACGGCACGACGCACGAGATGCTCGGGATGGCGACCCGCGGCCTCTGCAGTCTCGATTCGGGGAGGGGGGCGTTCATGGATGGACCGGCGGCACCTCGGGTGCCGTGACGAAGAATGAGCTGGAGATTACGAGCTTGTGCATAAGAAAGCACTCAATTCCATGTGCGCGACGCGACCCTTTGCGCGCGGTCAGTGCGGGGTCAGCATCGCCGGCTCCGACTGCGCCGCGGCCAGCGGCAGCCACAGCTCGAAGCGCGCGCCGCCGCCCGGCGCGTTCATGGCCTCGATGCGGCCGCCATGCCCCTGGACCACCGCCTGCGACAGCGCGAGGCCAAGTCCCAGGCCCGGCGTGGCCTCGTCCGAACGCGCGCCGGCGCCGCGATAGAAGCGCTCGAACAGGTGCGGCAGCTCGTCGTTGCGGATGCCCGGGCCGTGGTCCGCGACGCGCACCACGGCCTCGCCACCGCCGGGCGGCGCGAACACGTCGACGTGGACGGTGCCGCCGTCGGGCGAGAACTTCAGCGCGTTGTCGAGCAGGTTGGCCAGCGCGAGGTTCGCGGCGCCGCGCGCCACGCGCACCGCCACCGGCGCTTGCAGTTCCAGCCGCAGCCGGATGCCGCGCTCGCGCGCCATCGGCTCGAGGCGCCGCACCGCTTCCTCGGCCAGCCGGTCGAGCGCCACGGTCTCCGCGGCCTCGCGTTCCTGGCCCGCGTCGATGCGCGCCAGCACCAGCAGCTCCTCGACCAGCAGCGTGAGCGACTCCACCTCGTCGAGCGCGGAGCGCAGGGTCTGGACGTAGGCCGCCGGTTCGCGCGGCCGGCGCAGCGCGAGCTCGAGCTCGGTGCGCAGCCGCGACAGCGGCGAGCGCAGCTCGTGCGAGGCATCGGCGGTGAAGCGCCGCTGCGCCTCCATGCCGTGCTCGATGCGCGCCAGCATCGCGTTGAGCGTCTCGACGAGCCGGCCGACCTCGTCGGCCGTGCCAGGGCTCGGCAGCCGTTCGCTGAGGTTGGCGTCGCTGATGCGGTGCGCCTGCTGCACCACCTCGTCGATGGCGCGGAAGGCGCGCCGCGTGATCAGCGTGCCGGCCAGTCCCAGCGCCAGCAGCAGCGCGCCGCCGAGCACGAGGAACAGCACGCTGGCCATCGCGACCGTACGGTTGACGTCGTCGAGCGAGCCGGCCACCTGCACCGCCAGCGTCGCCGCGCGGCCGGGCACTGGCACCGAGACCATGCGCGTGGGTTCCTCGCCGAAGCCCTCGAGGGTCTCGAACACGGTCTCGCCCGCGGCGAGCCTCTCGCGCAGCAGCGGCGGGATCGGCAGCTGGGCCTCGCCGAGGTTGGTGCTGCGCGCGAGCACGCGGCCGTCGGGGCCGACGATCTGCACCAGCCGGTCGAGCCGCACGAAAGAGGGCGCGCCCGGGCCCGAGGGCGCCTCGTGCACCGTGGCCGCGCTGCCCGCGTCGGCCGACAGCAGCATGCCGAGCTCGGTCTCGGCCAGTGCGAGCAGCGCGGCGTCGAGCTCGCGGTGCACGTTGCGCGCGAACACCGCATAGGCGCCGAAGGCCGCGATGGCCATGACCGCGACCGTCACGCCCACCTGCACCAGCACCAGGCGCCGGCGCAGGCTAAGCATGGCCGTCGTCCGCCGCGAGCCGGAAGCCGCGGCCGCGCACGGTGCGGATCAGCGGCGGCGCCGGTGCCGCGTCGACCTTGCGGCGCAGGTTGCCCACATGCACGTCGATCAGGTTGTCGATGCCGATCAGGTCGTCCTTCCAGACCTGCTCGGCCAGGCGCGCACGGCTCACCACCTCGCCCGCATGCCGCAGCAGCATGTGCAGGATCGCGAACTCCTTGTGCGTCAGGTCCAGCACCGCGCCGCCGCGCTGCGCGCGCTGGCGCTGCGGATCGAGGCTCAGGTCGGCCAGCGACAGGATCGCGGGCCGCATGCTCTCCGGGCGGCGCAGCAGCGCGCGCACGCGCGCCAGCAATTCGTCGAAGGCGAAGGGCTTGGTCAGGTAGTCGTCGGCGCCGGTGTTCAGGCCCTCCACGCGGTCGCGCAGCGCATCGCGGGCCGTGAGCATCAGCACCGGCGTCGCGCAGCCGCGGCGGCGCAGCTCGCGGCACAGCGAGAGGCCGTCGCCCCCCGGCAGCATCCAGTCGAGGATCAGCAGGTCGTAGGCCTGCACGAAGGCCCGCTCGTCGCCTTCCTCGGCGCTGTGCACGGTGTCGACCACGAAGCCCTCCTCCTCGAGGCCGCGCGCGAGCAGCCGGGCCGCCTTGCGGTCGTCTTCGATCAGCAGGATTCGCATGGTGGCGATCATCGTGCCGCAACCTGACCGCCCGCTGCCGCGATCCTGAAGCCGTCTTCAGGATTTCTTGGGGAAATCTTCAGCCGCGTTTTCCTACGCTCGCGCCGGTGCCGGCAGCCAGCCGCGCCGCGACGCATTCATCGCCATGAAGAAGCCTCCCCACAAGATCATCCTCGCGCATGCCATTGCCGGCACCCTGGCCTGCGCGGCCCTGTACGCCGGCTGGTTCCATGCCGCCGCGCGCGGTGCACCCGCCGTGCCCGCGCCCGTGCCGCTGCTGGTGCGCGAAGGCCACCGCCTGAGCGTGCCCGCCGGCTCCCCGCTGCGCGAGCGGCTGCGGGTCGACGCCGTCGGCGAGAGCGCGAGCTCGCATCGGCTTGCCCTGCCCGCGACGGTGGAGGCCGACCCGGCGCGCACCGTCAACATCCTGCCGCCGCTGGCCGGGCGCCTGCTCGCGCTCGAGGTGCGCCTCGGCGACACGGTGCGCGCGGGCCAGCTGCTCGCGACGATGAGCTCGCCCGACCTCGCCCAGGCCGTGGCCGACGCGCAGAAGGCGCGCGACGCGCTCGCGCTGGCCGAACGCGCGCTGGCGCGGGCGCAGGGCGTCAACGAGGCCGGCTCCAATGCGGCCAAGGACGTGGAGGCGGCGCGCAGCGCGGTGGTCCAGCAGACGGCCGAGCTGCGGCGCAGCGAGGCGCGCCTGCGCGGCATCGGTGCCGGCGACGGCGGCGACGGCCGGGTGCTGCGCATCGTCGCGCCCATGGCCGGCACCGTCACCGCGCTCAATGTCGCGCGCGGCGCGGTGCTCAACGACACCAACGCGGCGCTGATGACCGTCTCCAACCTCGAGCGCGTCTGGGTCACCGTCGGCGTGCCGGAGAACCTGCTCGGGCAGGTCGCCGCCGGGCAGCAGGCGACGGTGACGCTTGCCGCGCAGCCGGGACGCCATTTCGCGGGCACGGTCGGCTTCGTCGGAACCTTGCTCGATGCCGACACGCGCCGCGCGCGCGCGCGCATCGCCTTCGACAACGCCGATGGCAGCTTCAGGCCCAACATGTTCGCGAGCGCGGAGCTCGAGCTGCCGCAGGCCGCGCAGCCGCAGGTGCCGAGCTCGGCGCTGCTGATGAACAACGACAGCGTGAGCGTGTTCGTGGAGGTGCGGCCGTGGACCTTCGAGCGGCGCCCGGTCGAGCTCGGGCGCGAGGACGGCGAGCGGGTGCGCATCCGCAGCGGCCTCGCGGCCGGCGAGCGCGTGGTGGTCCAGGGCGGCGTGCTGCTCAATGATTAACCTCGTCATTTCCCAGTTCCTGCGCCGCCGCCACCTGGCCTGGGCGCTGTCGGTCGCGCTGGTGCTGTTCGGCGCCTGGTCGTGGACGCAGATGACCGTCGAGGCCTATCCCGATCTCGGCGACGTCACGGTGCAGGTGACGACGCAGGTCAACGGCCTGGCCTCCGAGGAGATGGAGCAGCAGATCACCACGCCGCTGGAGCGCGCGCTGAGCAACACGCCGGGACTGGCCTCGATCCGCTCGAGCAGCACCTTCGGCCTGTCGCTGATCACGCTGACCTTCAAGGACGGCACCGACGACTACTTCGCGCGCCAGCGCGTGACCGAGCGCATCGGCCAGGTCAGCCTGCCCGCGGGCGCGCAGCCGGGCCTCGGGCCGGTGGCGGGGCCGGCGGGCGAGATCTACCGCTACACGCTCGAGTCCGACCGCATGAACCTGATGCAGCTGTCGGAGCTGCAGCGCTGGAAGGTGATCCCGGCCCTCAAGCAGGTGGCGGGCGTGGTCGACGTCAACAACTTCGGCGGCTTCACGCGCGAGTTCCAGCTCGAGCTCGATCCCGCGCGGCTGCAGGCGCACGGGCTGGTGCTCAACGACGTGGTGACGGCGATCAACAACGGCAGCGCCAACGCGGGCGGCGGGCGCATCGCGCGCGGCGAGCAGAGCTACGTGGTGCGCGGCATCGGCCAGATCCGCTCGCTCGACGACCTGGGCGCGGTGATGGTGTCGAACAGCGGCGGCGCGCCGGTGCTGGTGCGCGACCTCGGGCGGCTGCAGTTCGGGCACCAGGAGCGCGGCGGCATCCTCGGCAAGAACACCGACCCCGACACCATCGAGGGCATCGTGCTGATGCTCAAGTACGAGAACCCCTCGCGCGTGCTCGAGGGCGTGCATCGCAAGATCGACGCGCTGCAGGCCGAGCTCGCGCCGATGGGCGTGCGCATCGTGCCCTACATCGACCGCGACGACCTGGTGAAGCTCACGGTCGACAAGGTGACGCACACCGTGCTCGAGGGCATGGCGCTGGTGTGCTTCGTGCTGATCCTGTTCCTCGGCAGCCCGCGCAGCGCGGTGGTGGCGGCGATGGCGATTCCGATGTCGCTGGTGACGGTGTTCATCGTGATGCACTTCACCCGCATGCCGGCCAACCTGTTCTCGCTCGGCGCGATCGACTTCGGGATCATCGTGGACGGCGCGATCGTGGTGATGGAGGCGATCCTGCGCCGGCGCGAGGAAGAGCCGGATGCCACGCTCACCGAGGGCAACATCCTCGAGACCGTGAGCCACGTCTCGGGGCCGATCTTCTTCGCCACGCTGATCATCATCACGGCCTACTTTCCGCTGTTCGCCTTCGAGCGCGCCGAGGGCAAGCTGTTCCGGCCGATGGCCTTCACCGTCGGCTACGCGCTGGTGGGCGCGCTGCTGTGCGCGCTCACGCTGATCCCGAGCCTGGCCTACGTGGCGCTGCGCAAGCCGCGGCGTCCCTTCGTCAACCGGCCGCTGCTGTGGCTCACCGCGGCCTACCGGCGCGCGCTCGACCTGCTGCTGGGCATGCCGGCCATCGCCTACGGCCTGGGCGTGGCCGCGCTGCTGGCGGTGGCCGTGCTCGGCGCCACGGCCGGGCGCGAGTTCCTGCCCGACATCGACGAGGGCGCGCTGTGGCTGCAGGTGCAGCTGCCCTCGGGCCTGTCGCTCGACAAGGCCAGCGAGATGGCCACCGAGCTGCGCCACGTGCTGCTCGAGTACCCGGAGGTCTCGTACGTGGTGACGCAGCTCGGGCGCAACGACGACGGCACCGACCCCTGGACGCCCTCGCACATGGAGGTGCCGGTGGGCCTCAAGCCCTATGCCGAATGGCCCGCGGGCATGCACAAGGCCGACTTCGTGCGCATGCTGGGCGAGCGCTTCGCGCGCATGCCGGGCTTCGACGTGGGCATCAGCCAGCCGATCATCGACGGCGTGAACGATGCCGTCGGCGGCGCCCACAGCCCGCTGGTGCTGCGCATCTACGGCGACGACCTCGCCGAGAGCCGGCGCATCGGCAACCGCATCGTCGAGCTGCTAGGCACGGTGCGCGGCACGGCCTCGGCCTCGCTGTTCCAGGAGCCGCCGATCCCGCAGGTGGTGATCCGGCTCGACCGCGAGGCGGCCGCGCGCCGCGGCGTGAGCGCGGCCGACGTCGCGAGCCTGGTGCAGACCGGCATCGGCGGCGCGCCGGTCATCGCGGTGTACGAGGGCGCGCGCACCTACAACGTGTCGGTGAAGCTGCCGCGCAGCGCCAAGGGCGGCACCGAAGCCCTCGGCGCGCTGCTGCTCAACGGTTCCAACGGCACCAAGGTGCCGCTGGCACAGGTGGCCGACATCCGGCTGCAGACCGGCGAGAGCACCATCTCGCACGAGATGAACGAGCGCCAGATCACGGTGCGCGTGGACAACCGCGACCGCGACCTGGCCTCCTACCTCGAGGAGGCGCGCGCGCGCATCGCGAAGGAGGTGCCCTTCGATCCGGCGAAGTTCCGGCTGCAGTGGGCCGGCCAGTTCGAGAACCAGCAGCGCGCGCAGGCGCGCCTGGGCGTGTCGCTCGCGATCGTGGTCGCGATCATGGCGGTGCTGCTGTTCTTCCAGTTCGGCAAGATCCGGCACGTGGCGCTGATCCTCGGCGTGGTGCCCATGGCCACGCTCGGCGGGCTGATCGCGGTCCACCTCGCGGGCGAGACCCTCAACATGGCGACCGCGGTGGGCTTCATCGCGCTGTTCGGCGTGTCGATCCAGAACGGGATCATCATGGTCGCGAACTTCCGCCGCGTGCGCGGCGAGGGGCTGGCGCTGCGGGCCTCGGTGCTCGAGGGCGCGGCCGAGCGGTTGCGCCCGGTGCTGATGACGGCCTCGGTGGCCTCGGTCGGCATGCTGCCCGCGGCGCTGGCCACTGGCGTGGGCACCGACGTGCAGCGCGGGCTGGCCACGGTCGTGGTGGGCGGGCTGGTGGTGTCGACCCTGCTCACGCTGTTCATCCTGCCGGCCTTCTACTACGCGATGGAGCGGCTGTTCGAGCGCAAGGGCTGGGGCCTGCGCCCGCGGCGCGATCGCTGAAGGGGAGGGAACGAGATGAACAAGAGCATCCCTGTTGCATTGGCCGTCGCGCTGTGCCTTGCCGGCTGCGCCGTGGGCCCCGACTACGCGCGCCCGCCGCTGGACCTGCCCGCGCGCTACACGGCCGCGCCGCCCGTGGCCGAGGAAGGCGAGGGCGTGCCGCTGCCGCGGCTGTCGCCCGGCCTCGACATCCCGGCCCAGTGGTGGGCCGCCTTCGGCAGCGAGCCGCTGAATGCGCTGGTGGTGCGCAGCCTGGCCGGCAATCCCGGCGTCGAGGCCGCCGACGCGGCGCTGCGCGCGGCGCGCGAAAACGAGGCGGCCCAGGACGCCGCCTTCTGGCCGGTGCTGGCGGCCGGCTTCTCGCCCACGCGCCAGCGCGTGGCGAACGCGGTCGCGAGCCCGGTGTCGTCGAACGCGAGCCTCTACACGCTGCACACCGCGCAGCTCAGCGTGAGCTATGCGCCCGACGTGTTCGGCGCCACGCGCCGGCAGGTCGAGGGCGCGCATGCGCAGTCCGAGGTGCAGCGCTTCCAGGCACTGGCCGCGCGGCTCACGCTCGGCAGCAACGTGGTGGCGGCCGCGATCGCCGAGGCCTCGCTGCGCGCCCAGCGGCGCGCCACGCTGGCGATCGCCGAGAGCCAGTCGCAGGTGCTGGAGGCCTACCGGCGCCAGCGCGCGCTGGGCCAGGTCGCCGACGCCGACGTGGATGCGCAGGCGGCACTGCTGGCGGCCACCGAGGCCGCGCTGCCCGGCCTCGACAAGCAGCTCGCGCAACAGCGCCATCTGCTGGCGGTGCTCGGCGGGCGCTATCCCGGCGAGGACACCGCGCCGCGCTTCGAGCTCGATGCGTTCGAGCTGTCCGCCGAGCTGCCGCTTTCGCTGCCCGCGCTGCTCGTGGAGCACCGGCCCGATGTGCGCGCGGCCGAGGCCCAGCTGCAGGCCGCGAGTGCCGCCATCGGCGTGGCGGTGGCCGCGCGGCTGCCGGCCGTGACGCTGAGCGCCAACCTCGGTTCCTCGGCCTACACGCTGTCGCAGCTGTTCCGTTCGCCCGCGATGTTCTGGACCGTCGCGGCCGGCGTCGCGCAGCCGCTGTTCGATGCGGGCGCGCTCGGCCACCGAGAGGCGGCCGCGCGCGCCGCGTTCGACGAGGCGGCCGCGCAGTACCGTGCGACCGTGCTCGCGGCCTTCCAGGACGTGGCCAACACGCTGGCCGCCATCGACGCCGACACGCGTGCGCTGCAGGCGGCGCTGCGCGCCGAGCGCACCGCCGCGCAGGCGCTCGCGCGCACCCGCGCGCAGCTGCAATGGGGCGATGCCAGCGCGCTCGCGCTGCTGCTCGCGCAGCAGCAGCAGGCGCAAGCCGCGATCAACCTCGTGCAGGCGCGCGCGCAGCGGCTCGGCGATGCGGCCGCGCTGTTCCAGGCACTCGGCGGCGGCTGGTGGAACGCACCCGCCGAGCCGCCGTCGCCGACGCTTTCCTCCCTCGCATCCTCTTCGTCCGCAACGCCATGAACATCGTCCGCCACGAGATGGGCCCCCGCTTCAGCGAGATGGTGGCCGTCGACCTCGGCACCGCCCGCCTGCTCTACCTGTCGGGGCAGGTGGCCGAGAACCCCTCGCTCGACGTGACCGGCCAGATGCGCCAGGTGCTGCGCCAGATCGACGACCTGCTCGGCACCGAGGGCGCCACGCGCGAGAACCTGGTCAGCGTCACGATCTACCTGCGCACGGTGGGCGACTACGCCGCCATGAACGCGGTGTGGGACGAATGGGTGCCCGCCGGCCACACGCCCGCGCGCGCCACCGTGGGGGCCAGGCTGATCGATTCGGAGTACCGCGTCGAGATCCAGGCCACGGCCGCGGTGGGGGCACGCGGCTGATGCGTGGCATCGCCTGCGCGCTGGCGCCCGGCCTGCTCGCGCTGGCCGGCTGCGCCGGGCTCGGGGCCAGCCATGCCGACTTCGTGGCGGGCTGGCGCACCGGGCGCGTCGAGGCCCTGGGCCGTGCCGGCGAGCTCGCGCATGCCATGTACCGCGACTGCGCGCCGCAGGCGGGCGCGAACGAACCCTATGCGGTCGTGCGCTACCACGACGGCGGGTTGCGCACGCGCGCGCTCGGCACCACGCGCCTGCCGCCGGACCTGCGGGTCGGCGATACGGTGCGCGTCGACGTGCGCGACTGCGAGGCGCCGCTGCAGCCGCTCTCGCGGCCGGCGCCCGCCGACGCGTGGTGAGCGCCGCGCGAAGTCAGGCGGCGGTGGGGTGCGGTCCCTATAAATCGCGCCCATGAATCCTGGATCGACGCCCGTGCCGGGCCGCTTTCTTCCCGCCGCCGCGGCGGCACGCCTGCCGCTGGACCGCTGGGTGCCCGCGCTGCTCGTCGCGCTGGTGCTCGCCTGGGCCTGGCCGATGGTCGCGCTCGACCTCACGCCACCGTGGGACAACGTGGAGGAGCTGTTCTGGAGCGGCAGCCTGCAGTGGGGCTACTACAAGCATCCGCCGCTGCCGAGCTGGCTGCTGAGCCTGCCGCTGGCGCTGTTCGGCCGCCAGCCGTGGCTGACCTACGTGGCCGGCGTGGGCTGCGGCGTCGGCGCGCTCTACCTGCTGTGGCGCTGGTCGCGCGAGATGATGACGCCGGCGCGCGCCGCCTTCGCGCTGCTGCTGGGCACGCTGGTCACCTACCACGTGCAGCGCGCGGTGGTCTACAACCACAACACGGTGCAGCTGCTGCCGCTCGCGGGCTACTGGTGGATGCTGTGGCGCGTGCTGCGGCCGGCCGGCAGCGGGCGCGCCGACTGGGTCTGGCTCGGCCTGTTCGCGGCCCTGTCGATGCTCACCAAGTACAGCGCCGCGGTGCAGTTCGCCGTGGGCCTGGGCTTCGTGGTCCGCCAGGGCCTGTGGCGCGATGCGCGGGTGCGGCGCGACCTGCTGCTGGCCAGCGGCCTCGCGCTGCTGCTCTTGTCGCCGCACCTGTGGTGGGTGCTGCAGCATGGCGACACCACGGTGGCCTATGCGCGCCATTCGGTGCATGCGGTCCATGGCCCGGCCGGCGGGCACCTGCTGCCGCGGCCGTTGCGCGTGCTGCTGGTGCAGCTCGCGCGGCTGTCGCCGATGCTGCTGTTCGTCGGCTGGGCCTGGATCGCGCAGCGGCGCGAGGCGGCGGCGGGGCCAACGGCACCGATGCCCGCGGCCTTCGACCGGCGCTTCCTCGCCTGGGCGACCCTCGGTCCCACCGCGCTGGTGCTGGCGGCCTCGGTGCTGCTGCATTCGCGGCTGGTGCCGGCCTGGCTCACCACCTTCTTCCTGCCGGCCGGCGTGTGGGTGGCGGCCGCGCTGCCCTGGCTCGACGCGGAACGCTGGAGCCGGCGCCGCTGGGGCGCGATGCTGGCCGTCGCGGCGCTGTTGCACGTCACGGCCGCCTGGGCCTATGCCTGGGTCGACGGCGTGGGGAGCACGCGGCTGGGCCACGTCACGCGCGCCAACCTGCCGACGCGGCGCATCGCCGACGCGGTCGAGGCGACCTGGCATGCGCACATGGGCGAGCGGCCGCTGCGGCTTTTGGTCGGCGACACCTGGTTCGCGGGCGCCATCGCGCTGCGCATGGACCCCGGCGTACGGCTGCTGATCGATGGCGACGAGCGCACCTCGCCGTGGCTGGCGCCGGGCACGCTGGCGCGCGAGGGCGGCATGGTGCTGGTGCTCGACACGCCGGCCTTCCGCTCCGAAGGCCCGCCGCTGCAGCCCCTGATGCAGACCGTGGACTGCGGCGGTTCGATCGAACTGCCCTGGGCTGGCGAAGGGCCCGAACGCAGCGTGCGCATGCGCTGGGGCATCGTGCTGCCCGGCGACGAGCACGGCGCGCCCGGCATCGCCTGCGGCCGAGGGCCCTGAGCCCGTACTCAGTCGCCGGCCGGAAAGCGCAGTGTGACCGCGAGCCCGCCCCAGGCGCTGTCCGACAGCACGACCGAGGCGCCGTGCATCGCCGCGATGTCGCGCACGATCGCCAGCCCCAGGCCGCTGCCGTCGCCGGTCGCGTCGCGGCCGCGCACGAAGCGCTCGAGCACGGCCTCGCGTTCGTCCTCGGGAATGCCCGGTCCCGAGTCGCTCACGCGCAGCGCCGGCGGCTCGGTCTCGAACTCGACCAGCACGCGCCCGCCCGGCGGCGTGTAGCGGATGGCGTTGTCGAGCAGGTTGCTCAGTGCATCGGCGATCAGCTCGGGCTGCACCGCGACCCACACCGGCCGCTCGGGCGCGGCGAGCTCCAGCTCGATCGTGCGGGCCAGGGCCTGCTCGATGTGCGTGGCGCCCACGTCCTGCGCCAGCGCGACGAGGTCGATGCGGCGCCGGTCGAGGTCGGCGCGCGCCTCGGGGTCGAGCGCGCCGAAGCTCAGCAGCTGCTGCACCAGCCGCCCCGAGCGCTGGATCGAGCCGCCGAGCTCGTCGACGATGCGCCGCATCGCCTGCGGATCGGGCGCCTCGGTGGCGCGCGCCAGGCCGAGCTGCAGGCCGGTCAGCGAGGTGCGCAACTGGTGCGCCGCGGTCGCGGCGAATTGCCGCTCGCGTGCCAGCATGGTCCGGATGCGCGCCAGCAGCTCGTTGTGCGAACTCGCGAAGGCCTGCAGTTCGCGCGGCACTTCGTCGACGCCGATCGCATCGAGCGAGGCATGCGATTGTTCGTTCCAGCGCGTGGCGATGGCCTGCAGCGGCCGCACCGTGCGGCGCACCGCGATCGCGATCGCCAGCGCGGCCGCCACCACGAGCGCCACCATGGGCCACAGCAGCACCCAGAGTTCCTGCTCGGCGCGATGGCGCTTGGTCAGCGTCTCGCCCATCAGCATCGTGACCGGCGCGGCGCCGGGCCGCGTCAGCTCGACCCGCACCATGCGCACCGGCTGGCCCAGGTAGTCGGCATCGAAGGCTTCGCCGCGGCGGTAGCGTACGCGCGCGGTGCCGCCGCCGGGCAGGCCGGGCTGTCCGGCCAGCAGGCGCTCGGACTGCGTGACGCTGTACCAGTTCTGGTCGATCTCGTCGAACAGCAGCATGGCCTTGAGCTGCGGCGACATGTCGATCGTCGCGACGCCGCGGTCGTCGTAGCGCAGCAGCGCGATGCTGGAGCGCGCGGCGTCGAGCAGCCAGCGGTCGAACACGCGCTCGATGACCTCGTGCGTGTAGTGGAGGCCGAAGCCGCCGGCCACGGCGAGCATCGTGGCCAGCGGCAGCATCAGGCGCAGCAGCAGCTCGCGGCGCAACCAGCGGATGCGGCGCGGCGGCTGCGACGGCAAGGCTTCCATCAGGCTTGCGGCGCGCCGGGGGCGGCCGTGTCGAGCACCAGCATGTAGCCGAAGCCGCGCACCGTGCGCACCTGCACGCCCGCGTCGACCAGCTTGCGGCGCAGGCGCGAGACGTAGATCTCGGCGGCGCTGTCGCCGAGCTCGAGGTTGCGTTCGGCGAGGGCATCGATCAGCGCGCGCTTGGCGACCAGCCGCGGCGCGCGCTGCATCAGCAGGCCCAGCACCTCGAACTCGCGCGGCGCCAGGTCGAGCGCCTGGTCGTCCACATAGGCCCGGCCCAGGTCGCCGCGCCAGGTCAGCCGGCCGTAGTGCAGGTGGTCGCCGCGTGCGACCTGGGCGCGGCGGCCGAGCACCTCGATGCGCGCGTCGAGCTCCTCGGGCGCGAAGGGCTTGACCAGGTAATCGTCGGCGCCGCCCTGCAGGCCCAGCACGCGGTCGGCCACGCGGCTGCGCGCGGTCAGGATCAGCGCGGGCGTGAGGCGGTCGCGCTGGCGCAGCCGCCGCAGCCAGTCCAGGCCGTCGCCGTCGGGCAGGTTGAGGTCGAGCACGATGAGCTCGAAGTCCTGCACCTCGCGCTCGGCGAGCGCGCGGTCGGCCTCGGCGAGGTCGCCGCAGCCGCGCACCACCCAGCCGCGCTGGCGCCAGCGCAGTTGCAGTTCCCGCGCGATCACGGGGTCGTCTTCGATCAGCAGCAGGAGCATCGCGGTGCGAGGCGGCGGGGCGGGCGAGCGGGTGGGCCGCCATTGTCGGCCAGCGGCGGCGCGTTCACGACTTCGGCGTGCGCTGCCACCAACCGCCGCCCGAGGCCTGGAACAGCGCGGCGCTGTCGCCCAGGCGCGCGGCCTGCGCCTGCGCGCGCGCGAGCACCGCCTGGTCGTGGGCCTGCTGCGCGTTGAGCAGCGCGAGGCGGTCGACGTCGCCGAGCCGCAGACGGCGCCGCGTGAGGTCCAGCGCGACGCGGGCCTTCTCCTCGGCCAGTGCCGCATCTTGCAGCGACTGCGCGTTGGCCTGGATCGACTGCAGCGTGTCGGCCACGTTCTGCAGCGCCGCGATCACGGTCGCGCGGTACTGCGCATCGGCCTGGCGCAGCCCTTCCTCGGCGGCGCGCTGGCGATGCGCGAGCGTGCCGCCGTCGAACAGAGTCTGCCCGACGCTGCCCGCGAGGCTGAAGAAGCGCCCCGACTTCAGGAACATCTCGCCGAGCCGGCTGGCCGCGCCGCCCCAACTCGCATCGATGGAGAACTGCGGCAGCCGGTCGGCCACCGCCACGCCGACCTGCGCGCTGGCGGCATGCAACTGCTCTTCGGCGGCGCGGATGTCGGGCCGCTGCTCGACCAGGCGCGAGGGCAGGGCCAGCGGCAGCTCGCGCGGCAGCGCCAGCGCATCGAGGTCGAAGTCGATCGCTAGGTCTTCGTCGGGGCCGTCGCCGGCCAGCGCGCGCAGCAGGTTGTGCGTCTGCTCGAGCTGCTTGCGCAGCGGCGGCAGCTGCTGACGTGCCTGCGCGAGCGCGAGTTCCTGCTGCGCCAGGTCCTGCCGCGCCGCGTAGCCGGCCCGCAGCTGGCGCTGCAGCAGCGCCACCGACTGTTCGTTGGCCTCGACGATGCCGTCGGCGATCGCGAGCTGCCGGCGCAGCAGCGCCTCCTGGATCGATGCCGCCACCAGGTTCGAGGCCAGCGTGAGGTAGGCGGCCTCGAGCTGGTAGTGCTGCATCCGCGCCTGCGCCTCGAGGCTCTCGAGCTGCCGGCGCTGGCCGCCGAAGATGTCGGGCGCGTAGCCGACCGTGAGCTGCGCGGTGTGGAAGTTGTAGATCACCGGCGCGTTGAAGGGCGCGCTGCCGCCCTCGCTGGCCGGCGTGCCCTGATAGGTGGAGATCACGCTGCCGTTGCCCTGCACGCCCGGCGAGTTGCCGCCGAGGTTGCCCGCGATCTTGGTGCGCGCGGGCAAGTAGCCGATGCCGACCGTGGGAAAGAAGAAGCCGCGCTGCGCGTAGACGTTCTCCTGCGCCGCGCGCAGCGCCGCCTGCGCGGCCTCGAGCGTGGGACTGCGCGCGAGCGCGCGCGCGATCAGCGCGTCGAGGCGCGGCGAGCCGAACAGCGTCCACCAGTCGGCCTGGATGTCGCGCCCGGGCGCGAAGCGTTGCGCGTCGCCGCCGGGCACCGGTGCCGACACGGTGTCGAGCGGCAGCGCCGACGGGGCATAGCCCTTGGCCATGGGCGGATCGGGGCGCCGGAAATCGGGGCCGACCGTGCAGCCGGCCAGCAGCGTCGCGCAGGCCAGCGCGAGCATCGATCGAACGCGGGGACGGAACGGGGAGGTGGAGGCGTGCTTCATCGCGGACTCCGGTGCATCAGGGCGCGGCCGCCGGGCGCGCCTCGCGCGCCTGCTGCGGCTCGTCGTAGAAATCGCCGAAGCGGCGGATCGCCACCGGCAGCACCAGCAGCGTGAACAGCGTGCCGGTGACGATGCCGCCCACGATCACGCAGGCGAAGGGCCGTTGCGTCTCGCTGCCGATGCCGTGCGAGAGCGCGGCCGGCAGCAGGCCCAGGCCCGCCATCAGCGCCGTCATCAGGATCGGGCGCAGCCGCGTCGTCGCGCCTTCGACGATCGCCGTCGCGACCGCCGCGCCCGAGCGCACGCGCGCCATGATCTCCTCGACCATGATCACGCCGTTCTGCACCGAGATGCCCGCCACCGCGATGAACCCGACCGCGGCCGAGACCGACAGGTGCAGGCCCGCGAGCCCGAGCGCCGCGAGCCCGCCCACCAGCGTGAACGGCACCATGCCCAACACCAGCGAGGCCAGCCGCACCGAACGGAAGGCCCAGAACAGCAGCGAGAAGATCAGCAGCGACGTGAACGGCACGATCACCGCGAGCCGGGCCGCGGCCCGCTGCGAGTTCTCGAACTGACCGCCCCACACCAGCTGGTAGCCCGGCGGCAGCGCGACCTGGCGCGCCACGGTGCGCTGGGCCTCTTCCACGAAGCTGCCCTGGTCGCGGCCCAGCAGGTTGACCTTGACGATGACCATGCGCGAGCCCGACTCGCGGAAGATGCGCGAGGCGCCCTGGCGCACCTCGACGTTCGCGACCTCGCCCAGCGAGATGGTGCCCGGGCCGTTGCCGACCTGCGTGCCGGCCACGGCGAGCTGCAGGCCGCGCACCGCGTCCACGCTGTCGCGGTGCTGCTGGGCGAGCCGCACCACCACGTCGAAGCGGCGGTCGGCGTCGTAGAAGCTGGTGGTCGAGGCGCCCGACATCGACTGGCCGACGGCGTTGTCGACATCGTTGACCGTGAGGCCGTAGCGCGCGAGCCGCGCGCGGTCGGGCGTGACGACCAGCTCGCTCTGCCCGCCGATGCGCGTGCTGTCCACGTCGGTGGCGCCGGGGATGGCGCGCAAGGTGGTGGCCACCTTTTCGCCGAGCTCGTCGAGGATGTCGAGGTTGTTGCCGATCACCTTCGCGACGATCTCGCCGCGAAAGCCCGACAGCGACTCCTCGACGTTGTCCTGGATCACCTGCGAGAAGTTGGTGCTGATGCCGGGGATGTCTTCCAGCTTGGCCGACATGTCGGCGATCAGCGCCTCCTTGCCCGCGAAGCGCCAGCCCGAGCGCGGCTGCAGGTCGACCAGGATCTCGAGGTTGTTCGGCCCCTTCGGGTCGGAGCCGTCGTCGGGCCGGCCGACCTGGCTGATCAGCCGCGCCACCTCATGATACGTCAGCAGGGTGGCGCGCACGCTGCGTTCCACCTGCTTGGTGGTCTCGAGCGCGGCCGAGGTCGGCAGCGTGATGGTCAGCCAGATGTTGCCCTCGTCGAGCTTGGGCAGGAACTCGCTGCCCAGCCGCGGTGCCAGTCCCAGCGCGAGTGCCACGGGCAGCGCCGCGAGCCACAGCGTGCGGCCGGCGTGGCGCATGGTCGCGGCGAGCAGGCCGCGGTAGCGCGCCTGCAGCCAGTCCAGCCAGGGCTTGTGCTTCTCGGCCAGGGTACGGCGCTGCAGCACCGTGGCCAGCAGCGCGGGCAGGTGCGTGAAGGTCAGCAGCACCGCGCCGAGCAGCGCGAAGCTCAGGGTCAGGGCCACCGGCGTGAAGATTTTTCCCTCCACGCGCTGGAAGGTGAAGATCGGCACGAAGGCCAGGATGATGATCGCCTTCGAGAACAGCACCGGGTGCGCGAGGTCGCTGACCGTGTGGTGCAGCACGCCCAGCCGCTGGTGGCGCGCCTCGGGCGTATCGGCGTCGAGCGCGGTTTTGGCCGCGAGCCGCACCATCAGCGCCTCGACGATCACGACCGCGCTGTCGATGATGATGCCGAAGTCGACCGCACCCAGCGAGATCAGGTTGGCCGACACGCCGCGCGCGGTGATCAGGATGAAGGCGAACAGCAGCGCGAGCGGGATCACGGTGGCCACCACCAGCGCGGCGCGCCAGCTCGAGAGGAAGACCACCAGCACCGCCACCACCAGCAGCGCGCCCACCACCAGGTTCTCGACCACCGTGGCCACCGTGTGGTGCACGAGCTGCGTGCGGTCGTAGATGGGCACGATCTTTACGCCGGCCGGCAGGCGCGGCTCGAGTTGCGCGATGCGCTCGCGCAGCTCGGCGTTGATCTTGGCCGGGTCGCCGCCCTTGGTCATCGAGACGATGCCCTCGACGATGCTGTCGCGCTGGCCCGCCGCGGCAATGCCCAGGCGCGGGCGCTCGCCCTCGCGCACCTGCGCCAGGTCGGCCACCGTCACGGGCCGGCCCTGGCGCGAGGCGACCACCGCCGCGCGGATGTCGGCGAGGCTGTCGAACAGCCCGCTGGCGCGCACCACCAGCGAGGTGTCGCCGCGGCGCATCAGCCCGCCGCCCGCGCTGCCGTTGGCGTTCGAGACCGCCTGGCCGAGCTGGTCCAGCGTCACCTGGTACTTGCGCAGCGCCACCGGGTCGACCTCGATCTGGAATTCCTTGAGCGCACCGCCGAAGGTGACGATGTCGGCCACGCCGGGCGTCATGCGCAGGAACGGGCGCACGGTCCAGTCCTGCAGCGTGCGCGCCTCCACTTCCGACAGGCCCGGCGCCTCGAGCGTGTAGCGGTAGATCTCGCCGACGGCCGTCGACAGCGGCGCGAGCTGCGGCTGCACGCCGGTGGGCAGGTCGACGGTCGAGAGCTTCTCGAGCACCTGCTGGCGCGCGAAGTAGTCGTCGGTGCCGTCGGCGAAGGTCAAGGTCACGATCGACAGCCCGGTCATCGTGACCGAGCGCACGTTCGACAGCCGCGGTATGCCGGCCACCTCGCGCTCGATCGGTAGCGTGACCGAGCGCTCCATGTCCTGCGGCGCCGCGCCGGTGCGCTGCGAGATCACGCGCACCTGCACGTCCTGCACGTCGGGGAAGGCCTCGATCGGCAGGTTCGAGGCCGCGTAGCCGCCGAAGCCGACCAGCGCCGCGACCAGCACGAACACGAAGACGCGCTGCGTCAGCGCGAAGGCGATGAGCCGCTGCATCACGGCCGCTCGCTCGCGCGGGTCGTGAGCTCGGCGTCGAGCAGCAGCGCGCCCGCCGTCACCACGCGCTCGTTGCCGGCCAGGCCTTCGCGCACGTAGCTGCGGTCGCTGCCCTGTGCCAGCAGTTCGACCTGGCGGCGCCGGAACGCACCGGGCGACTCCTCGACGAACACATAGTTGTGCACGCCGCGGTTGACCAGCGCCTCGTTGGGCACGCGCACGCCGCTGCCATCTTCCTGCAGCAGTTGCGCGCGCACGAACATCTCGGGCAGCAGCTCGAGCCCGGCGTTGTCGAGCTGCGCGCGCACCGGCACGCGCCGGGTGTTGGTGTCGACCGCATGGCCGACCTGGCGCACCTTGGCGGCGAAGCGCTGGCCCGGATAGGCATCCGACTCCACGCTCACCGCGCTGCCGAGCTTGATCCGGCCCAGCAGTCGTTCCGGCAGGTCGATCATCAGCCACAGCCGCCGCGGATCGGTGACCACGAACAGCGGCGCCGCCATGCCCGGCGCGACCTCGAGCGCCGGCGTGGCCGTGCGCTCGGCGACCAGCCCGTCCATCGGGCTGACCAGCTGCAGGCGCTGGCCCTCGCCGCGCAGTCCGCGCGGATTCATGTTCTGCAGCCGCCGCCGCGCGCGTTCCACTTCCTCCGCCGCCTGCGCATGGTCGGCCTCGAGCGCCTCGAGGTCCTTGCGCGGAATCGCGTCGCCCGGCGCCAGCTCGCGCCCGCGTTCGGCCGCGAGCTGCTTGCGCTTCTCGTCGGCCAGCGCCTTGCCGAGGTCGGCGCGCGCCGTGCCGTAGTCGGGCGAATCGATGTCGGCCAACACCTGGCCCGCGCGCACGCTGTCGCCGGGGCCCACGCGCAGCGCGACGATGCGGCCCGAGAAGCCGACGCCGATGCGCGCCGTCGCGTCCTCGTCGTAGACCAGGCGCGCGCTCAGCGGTTCGGCCAGCGGCAGCGGCACGCGCGGCATGGCCTCGGCGCGGATCATCGCGAGCTGGGCCGCGCCCTTCGGATAGCGCAGCTGCTCGGGGTCGGTGGCGGTCGCGGCGTTGCCTGCGCCGGTGGCCGGCGCGGGCGGCGTGGCGTCGGACCGTGTCGCGCGCCAGGCGAGGAAGGCCCCTCCGGCGACGGCCAGCAGGGCAAGAAGGACCAGGAGGACCCGGCGGCGGGAGGCGGGAGGACGCAGGCTCATCGGTGCGGCGGCAAGGACCGACCGTGCGGGCACGACGTCGGAGAAGGAAGGAGCCGACCAGCCTAGGCAGCGAAGCTTTCGGGAAGCTATCTATCCGGGGGGCGCGCCATGGCAATCGCCACCGGCTTGCGAATGCGCGATCGATGGGCGATCCTGAAAGGCACGCCGCCGTGCGCCGCCCGTCGCGGCCCCGGCCTTCCCGTCGTCAATGGAACCCTTTCCAGAACCATGAGCAAACTGGACCTCAGGCAGGTCGAGCTGCGCCGGCTGCTGTCGGACGCACGACCCACGCAGGTCTTCGAGGACCTGCTGCAGCGCGGGCTGGTCGCCCGTCGGCAGGACTTCGGCTCGCTGCTGCTCGAGGTCTTCCCGAACATCGATTCGACCGTGGTCGCGATGCTGTGGCGCTGGCGGCGCGACGGGGAGTGGCATCCGGCGTTGTCGGATGCGCATGTGGATTCGCAGGTGAGGCGGCTGTTGCTGGAGGCGGGGTACCTCGATGCTATGGTGCAGGGGGCCGGGAGCGAGAAGGCCGGCGGCGCGTAGGAGGCGTTTGGTTTGGCGTCCAGGGCACCCGAGGTGCCCCACCTATAATGGCGGGCCGATGTCGCCGCCGACATCGGCCATGCCTGCAGGCGCCTCCATGCCGCGACCGCGCCTCCCCCCGCTTTCCCCATGTCTTCGCCCGTGTCCTCGTTCGTTCCCGATCCCGCCGAATCGCTGTCTCGGCGCCCTCGCGCGTTCCCGCCGCTTCGCAAAGCCTCCGACGCCAGCCAAGGCCTGACCGCCTCGCGCCGCTGAAGCCCGCCCCGTGCAAGCCCTCCTCTCCAGCGCCGGCCCGGTGCTGGCCTTCATGGCCTGCGTCGCCCTCGCCACCTACGCCCAGAACCTCACCGGCTTCGCCTTCAGCCTGATCCTGCTGGGCCTGGTCTCGGTGTTCCACATCGCGAGCGTCAGCGACGCGGCCAACGCGGCCACGGTGCTGAGCCTGATCAATGCCTGGACCTACTTCCGTGCCCGGCCCGGCCCGGTGCCCTGGCAGCTGATGAAGCCGGCGCTCAATGGCAGCACGGTGGGCGTGATCGTCGGGCTGATGCTGCTGACCTGGCTCAGCGGCAGCGCGGTCGACTGGCTGCGCGCGCTGCTGGGGGTGTCGATCCTGGGCTGCGCGGTGCTGCTGGTGCTGCAGGCGAAGCCGCTGCCGGCGATCTCGGGGCGCAAGAGCTTCGCCATCGTCGGCTGCCTGTCGGGCGTGCTCGGCGGGCTGTTCTCGAGCTCGGGGCCGCCGATCGTGTTCCACATGTACCGGCAGCCGCTGGACCGCGAGCTGGTGCGGCGCGCGCTGCTGCTGATGTTCGCGTTCAACTCGCTGGTGCGGCTCGTGATCGTGGTGCCGACCGGGCACTTCTCGTGGCACGCGGCGCTGCTCGCGGCCTGCGCGATGCCGGTGGTCTATGCCGCCACGCGCTTGCATCACCGGCTGCCCAACCGGCTGCAGCCGCGCACGCTCAAATGGCTGGTGGGCGGGCTGCTCGCTGCCGCGGGCTCGACGCTGTTCGCTGCGGCCTGGGCCGCGATCGCGCACGGCTGAGCGCCACCGATCGCGGTGGCACGGCGCCGCCGCGCGGCGCCTTCACGAGGCGGCGGCTTACACGCGAAGTGTCCGAACCGCCCCTCTGGCGGCACAGGCGGCACGGGAAAATCCGTGCAGGAGCCCCCAAAGGGCTTTGCTTCCGGAAAAACCGCCCCCGCTGTCATGCCATCCTCACTCACCTCCACGGGCATCCCCGGCCTCGACGACATCCTCGGCGGCGGGCTGCCCGCGCAACACCTCTACCTGGTCGAGGGCACGCCGGGCACGGGCAAGACCACGCTCGCGCTGCAGTTCCTGCAGGCCGGCCGCGCCGCGGGCGAGCGCGGGCTCTACGTCACGCTGTCCGAAACCTCCGAGGAACTGGCCGAGGTGGCTGCCTCGCACGGCTGGTCGCTCGAGGGCATCGAGGTCTACGACCTGGTGAGCGACGAGGGACTCAGTGAGGAGGCCGAGCAGACGGTGCTCCATCCCTCTGAGTTCGAGCTCGGGGAGACCACGCGCGACGTGATGCGCCTGGTCAACGAACAGAAGCCGCAGCGCGTGGTCTTCGACAGCCTGTCGGAGATGCGGCTGCTGGCCCAGAGCGCGTTGCGTTACCGGCGCCAGATCCTCGCGCTCAAGCGCTTCTTCGCGCAGCGTGGCTGCACGGTGCTGATGCTCGACGACCGCTCGGGCGGCGATGGCGACCAGCACCTGCACAGCATCGCGCACGGCGTGCTGCACCTGGAGCAGAACACCAACGACTATGGCGCTGACAAGCGGCGGCTGCGCGTGGTGAAGCTGCGCGGCGTGAAGTTCCGCAGCGGCGAGCACGACTTCAACCTCGACCGCGGCGGGCTGCAGGTGTTTCCGCGGCTGGTGGCCAGCGAACACGAACAGCGGATCGACGAGCGCTCGGTCTCGACCGGCACCGCGGCGCTCGACGCCCTGCTGGGCGGCGGCCTGACACCCGGCAGCAGCCTGCTGCTGGCGGGCCCTGCGGGCGTGGGCAAGACCACCACCGCGATCAGCTGCGCCGTGGCGGCCGCGCGGCGCGGCGCGAAGGTGGCCTATTACCTGTTCGACGAGGGCCTGGGCACGCTGCGGCAGCGCTCGCGGGCGCTGGGGCTCGACGTCGAGCCCTACATGAGCTCGGGCCACATCGCGATCCGCACGCTGGACCCGGCCGAGGTCTCGCCGGGCCAGTTCGCGCACTCGGTGCGCACGGCGGTGGAGCAGGACGGCGTGCAGATGGTGGTGATCGACAGCCTCAATGCCTACCTGCACGCCATGCCCGGCGGCAAGTACCTGGTGCTGCAGATGCACGAGCTGCTGGCCTACCTGAACCTGCGCGGGCTCACCACGCTGCTGATTCTGTCGCTGCACGGCACCGTGGGCGAGGTGCGCGCCGACGTGGACCTGAGCTACCTCAGCGACGCGATGCTGAACTTCAGGTACTTCGAGGCGCGCGGCAACCTGCTGAAGGCGATCTCGGTGATCAAGAGCCGCACCAACGCGCACGAGCAGTCGATCCGCGAGTTCCGCCTCGGGCCGCACGGCGTCGAGGTCGGCAAGGCGCTGAGCGACTTCCAGGGGGTGCTGTCGGGCGCGGCCCGCTACACCGGCACGCAGCCGCTGCTGGGCGATAGCGATATCGCCACGCCGTCCGCATGAAAGGGGCGGCGTGGAAGACCGCATCCTGATCCTCGCGCCGCGCGGCCGGGATGCGCAGGTGATCCGGGCCGTGCTGGAGAGCCAGGGCATCGATTGCCTGGTCTGCCCCGACACTGCATCGCTGCTGGCGGAACTGGAAATTGCCGCCGCGGCGGCGATCGTGACCGAGGAGTCGCTCTCGGGCGGCTTCGACGGCGCGCTCGGCGCCTGCCTGGCGCGGCAACCGGCCTGGTCCGACCTGCCTTTCGTGGTGCTGGCGATGCGCCAGTCGGGGCGGCGTTCGGCCAGCGCGCAGGCCTCGCTGCAGCAGCTGGGCAATTCGGTGCTGCTCGAGCGGCCGCTCAATCCCGAGACGCTCGCGAGCGCCGCGCGCTCCGCTTTGCGCGCGCGCCAGCGGCAGTACGTGACGCGCCGCCACCTGAACGACATCGAGGCCGCCAAGGCCACGGTCGAGCGGCTCAACGCCGAGCTCGAAGGGCGCATCGCGACCCGCACGGCCGAGCTCGCGGGCGCCAACGACTGGCTGATGCGCGAGATCGCCGAGCGCGAACGGCTGCAGGCCAACGTGGTGCAGGGCCAGAAGCTCGAGGCCATCGGCCGCCTCACGGGCGGCATCGCGCACGACTTCAACAACCTGCTGCACGTGGTCAACCTCAACCTGGAATTCATCTCGCGGCTGGCGCCCGAGGGCAAGCTGGCCGACTACGCGCGTCGCGCGAAGGAGTCGGTGGCGCGCGGCTCGCGCCTGACCGGGCAGCTGCTGTCGTTCGCGCGAACGCGCAGCCTGGTGCCGCGGCTGCATGGCGTGAATGCGCTGGTCACCAACCTGCGCGAGCTCATCGAGGTCTCGGTGGGCTCGAAGGTGCGGGTGAGCTTCGAGCTCTGGCCCGGCGAACTCTGGGTGATGCTCGACGGCGCGCAACTCGAGATGGCGCTGCTGAACATGTCGGTGAACTCGCGCGATGCGATGCCCGAGGGCGGGAAGCTGGTCATCGGCACGGCATTGGCGAGCGCGGCCGACGGTTCCCCGCAGGTGCTGGTGAGCGTGCGGGACACCGGCAGCGGCATACCGAGCGCGGTGCTCTCGAAGGTGTTCGATCCCTTCTTCACCACCAAGGCCAATGGCCATGGCACGGGGCTGGGGCTGAGCCAGGTCTACGGCTTCGCGAGCCAGTCGGGCGGCCAGGCCGAGATCCGCAGCACGCCGGGCCAGGGCGCGACCGTGACCCTGCGCTTTCCTCTGTCGCAGCCCGAGCCGGTGGAGGATGCCGCATCGCCGGCCGGGCGCGAGGGCGCCGCGCCCGCGCGGGACGATCCGCGCAGCGAGGTGCTGGTGGTGGAGGACGATGCCGAGGTCCGCCAGGGCATCGCCGAAGGCCTGCGCCTGCTGCAGTACACCGTGCGCGAGGCCAGCGATGGTCACAGCGGCCTGCAGGAGCTGCAGCGCCGCCGGCCCGACCTGCTGATGGTCGACTACCTGATGCCCGGCATGAACGGCGCCGAGCTCGTGGCGGCCGCGCGCCGGCTCTATCCGCAGATGCCGGTGCTGGTCGCGACCGGTTATGCCGACATGGCGGAGGTGCAGAAGGTGGTGGGTTCGCATTCCGTGCTGCGCAAGCCCTTCGACCTCGAGACGCTCAGCGGCGCGGTGAGCGCGGAGCTCGGTCGTGCGCGGACGACGGCGCAGGCCGCGGACGAGCGCGAACGGATCGTTTCCGGGTCATAAGCTCACAGCGATTCGTTCTTTGGCGCCGCGCGCGGCCTCGGCCACACTGGCGGGCCCATGCCTTCCCTCTCCGTCATTCCCGACGTTGCCAGCCCGTCGGCCGATGCCGGGATCGATGCCCAGGCCGACCGGGTGGCCGACTGGCTGCTCGGCAGCCTCGAATGGAACGCCACGCTGTTCCACGTGGGCCAGTACTGCGGCCGCTGGCGCGCCTCCACGGCGGGCCGGGCGCGCGCGAGCTTCCACCTGATCCTCGAGGGCCGCTGCTGGCTGCACCGGCCGGGGCTCGAATCGGTGCCGCTGTCGCCCCGCGACGGCGTGTTCCTGATGCGCGACGTGCCGCATTTCCTCTCGCCCTATGCCGACCCCGGCATCGACTGCGCGCCGCGCGCGATGCAGCCGCTGTCGGCCAGCCCCGCGCTCGGCGAAACGGCATTGGCCTGCGGCTTCTTCTCGTTCGACGGGCCGCTGCGCGACCTGGTCGCGCAGTCCTTTCCCGACTGCCTGGTGCTGCGCGCCGACGACCTCGCGATGGCCTCGGCCGCGACCCTGTTCGACCTGATGCGCGGCGAGGCGCTGCGCGCCGGCACTGAGCCCTCGGTGCTGATGGACCGGCTGGCCGGCCTGCTGTTTTTCTATGGCCTGCGCCATGTGGCGCGCAGCGACGCGAACGCGCGCGGCTTCTGGGGGCTGCTGCGCCGGCGCGGCTTCGCGCCCTTGCTGGCGGCGCTGCTGCAGTCGCCCGAGCGGCCCTGGAGCGTGGCCGACATGGCGCAACGCGTGCATCTCTCGCGCGCGGCCTTCTTCCGCCAGTTCGGCGAGGCCTGCGGCCAGTCGCCGCTGCAGTTCCTGCAGCTGCTGCGCATGCAGATCGCGGCGCGCAAGCTGACGCAGGGCGAGTCGATCGCGCAGGCCGCCGAGGCCGTGGGCTACGACTCCTATGCCGCCTTCTCGCGCACCTTCAAGCGCGTGATCGGCAAGCAGCCGGGCGCCTGGCAGCGCGCGCGCCGGCTCGACCGCAGCGAGGCCGCCGGCGTGACCGCGGGCGAGACGAACCAGCACAGATCCGAGACGCCCGGTCATTGATGCCCGCGGGCGCGCCGCGAAGAATCGGTGCCAGTTTCCGCAAAACCTGAGCCGCACCGACATGACACGCCTGACCCTGCACACCGAGACCTCCGCGCCCGAAGCCAGCCGCGCGCTGGTGGCGCGCGCCGCCGCCAACAACGGCTTCCTGCCGAACCTGATCGGCATCCTCGCCAATTCGCCGCAGGCGCTCGAGACCTACCTCGGCGTGGCCCAGACCACCGCGCGCGGCGAACTCACGCTGGCCGAGCGCGAGGTGCTGCAGATCACGGCCGCGCGCATCCACGGCTGCGACTTCTGCGTGGCCGGCCATTCGGCCGCGGCGCTCAAGCAGGCGAAGCTGCCGGCATCGGCCGTGGTGGCGCTGCAGCGCGGCGAGGCCACGGGCGAGGCCCGGCTCGATGCGGTGCGCGCCTTCACCGAGGCCGTGATCGCGAGCCGCGGCAAGGTGAGCGACGAGGCGCTCGCCGCCTTCCGCGGCGCGGGCTTCTCCGAGCGCCAGGTGCTCGAGGTGGTGCTCGGCGTGAGCCTGGCCACGCTGTGCAACTTCGCCAACAGCCTGGCCGGCAGCGCGGTCAACCCGCAGCTGCAGCCCTACCTGCCCGAGAACCTGCGCGCCGACGCAGCGCCCGCCCATGCTGGCTGAGGCCGACCGGCACTGGCTCGACGCGCAGGCCGAGGCGCTCGACAGCGACAACGCGCAGGCGTACGCGGTGCTGCCGCGGCTCGCGGGCGCGCAGCTGTTCGGCCTGGGCGTGCCGCGCGCGATCGGCGGGCAGGGCGGCGACACGCGCGATGCCATCGAGGCCATCGCCGCCGTGGCCGGCCATTCGCTGGCGGCGGCCTTCACCTTCTGGGGTCAGCGCGTCTTCATCGAATACCTGCTGCAGTCGCCCAACCAGGCGCTGCGCGAGCGCTGGCTGCCCGCGCTGCTCGACGGCTCGCTGGCCGGTGCCTCGGGGCTGTCGAACGCGATGAAGTTCCTCGGCGGCATCGAGGCGCTGCAGATCACGGCCGCGCGGCAGGAGGGCGCGCCCGGCTGGCGGCTCGACGGCAGCGTGCCGTGGTGCACCAACCTGCGGCCGCAGGGCTTCGTGGCCGCGGTGGTGGTGCAGCGTGCCGATGGCGGCGCGCCGCTCGTGGCCGCGCTGCAGAGTGAGCAGGCGGGCGTGGAGCGCAGCGCCGACCTCGACCTGATCGCGCTGCGCGGCAGCAACACCGCCTCGCTGCGCATCGAAGGCGCGCGACTCGCGGCCGACGAACTGATCCACGACGATGCCAACCGCTTCCTGCCGACGGCGCGGCCCGAGTTCCTCGGCCTGCAGTGCGGGCTGTCGATCGGGCTCGCGCGCGCCGCGCTCGCGACCGCGGCGCAGATCGGCGCTGCCGGGCGCGCGGTACTCGACGCACCGTTGGCCGAACAGCGGCGGGCGCTCGATGCCACGGTCGATGGGCTCTATGCGGGCATCGCCGATGGCCGGTTCCGCACCCAGCCCGAGGCGCTGTTCCGCGCCCGGCTCGCGCTGGCCGACATCGCGCAGGCCGCGGTGCAGCTCGAGCTGCAGGCCAGCGGCGGCCGCGGCTACCACCGCGACCAGCCGTTGAGCCTGGCGCGGCACTGGCGCGAGGTGTCGTTCGTGCCGATCGTGACGCCGAGCGTGGTGCAACTGCGTGGCGAACTCGCGCGCCGCGCGGCGCAGTCCGCATCGTGAGCGCCCTGGCTGCCGAGATCGGCCTCGACGAGGCCGCGAACGCGCCGCACCCGGTGCTCGAGGCGCGCGATCTGGCCTTCGGCTTCGATGCGGCAAGGCCGGTGTTCAGTGGCGTATCGCTCGCGGTGGCGCCGCGCGAGATCGTCTGCCTGCTCGGCGGCAGCGGCTGCGGCAAGTCCACCTTGCTGCGCCAGCTCGCGCGGCTCGAGGTGCCCGGCGTCGGGCATGCCGAGGGCGAGATCCGTTTTCTCGGCGAGGCCTCGAGCACACCGCATCCGCGCGCGGCACTGGTGTTCCAGCAGCCGGGCCTGCTGCCATGGCTCGATGCGGCGCGCAACGTGGGCTTCGGCCTAGACTTCGCGCGCCAGCCGAAGCTCGAACGCGAGCTGCGCGCACGCCGCGTGCGCGACGCACTCGCGGCCGTGGGGCTCGCGGGGCAGGGCGGGCTCTATCCCTCGCAGCTGTCGGGCGGCATGGCGCAGCGCGTGGCGCTGGCCCGGGCACTCGCGCGCGAGCCGGTGCTGCTGCTGGCCGACGAACCCTTCTCGGCGCTCGATGCCATCACGCGCACCGAGATGCAGGAACTGCTGGTCGATGTGGTGCACCGCTGGCGCACCGCCGCGCTGCTGGTCACGCACGACATCGACGAGGCGATCCTCGTCGGCGACCGCATCCTGCTGATGGGCGAGCGGCCCGGCCGCATCGTGCGCGAATGGCGCGTCGACATGCCGCGTCCGCGCAGCGATGGCGCCGCCTTCACCGCGCTACGGCTCGACATCCTCGCCGCCCTGCAGGCCACGCGCCGTCATTCCTCCATCGAATCGCCACCCGGCATGCCAGAAAGAAAGCCCGTCGAATGACCGACCCGAATCCCGCCCACGGCGCCGCGCTGCGCGCCACCCATGTCTGCGCCTCGTCCGCCTGCGACTGCGGCCTCACGCGGCGCGACATGCTGCGGCTGTCGGCCCTGGCCGGCGCGGCGGTGGCGGCGCCTTTTCTCTCGGCCGGCGATGCGATGGCCCAAGGCTTCAAGGGCGACGATCAGCCCGTGAAGATCGGCTATTTGCCGATCACCGACGCCACGCCGCTCCTGATCGCGCATGCGCGCGGGCTATTCGACAAGGAAGGGTTGCGCGCCGAGGCGCCGCGCATGTTCCGTTCATGGGCGCAGATCGTCGAGGCCTTCGTCGCGGGCCAGGTCAACGTGATCCACCTGCTCACGCCGGCCACGCTGTGGGTGCGCTATGGCTCGAAGTTCCCGGCCAGGATCGTGGCCTGGAACCACATCAACGGCTCGGCGCTCACCGTGCTGCCCGAGATCGGCAAGCTCTCCGACCTCGGCGGCAAGACCGTGGCGGTGCCGTTCTGGTATTCGATCCACAACGTGCTGCTTCAAGACATGCTGCGCGCCGAAGGCCTCAGCGCCGTCACCAAGGGCGCGGGCGCCGGCGGCGGCGTGGGCCCGAAGGAAGTCAACCTCGTGGTGCTGGCGCCGGCCGAGATGGTGTCGGCGCTGGCCGCGCGCTCGATCGCGGGCTTCATCGTGGCCGAGCCCTTCAACGCGGCGGCCGAGATCGCGGGCGTGGGCAAGGTGCTGCGCTTCTCGGGCGACGTCTGGAAGGACCATGCCTGCTGCGTCACCTTCCTGGCGGAGCGCGACATCGCCGAGAAGCCCGAGTGGGCGCAGCGCGTGACCCACGCGATCGTCAAGGCGCAGCTGTGGACACGCGACAACCGGCTCGACGCGGCACGGCTGCTGTCGAACGCCGGCGAGCGGCGCTACACGCCGCATCCGCCGCAGACCCTGGCCAAGGTGCTGGCCGCCACCGACTACGCGAGCTACGAGGCCAGCGGCGTGGTGCGCCACAAGGGCTGGAGCCAGCGGCGCATCGATTTCCAGCCCTATCCCTTCGCCTCCTACACCGAGCAGCTGGTGCGCGCGGTGCAGGGCACCCGGGTCGAGGGCGAGAACGCCTTTCTGCGCGCGCTCGATCCGAAGTTCGTGGCGCGCGACCTGGTCGACGACCGCTTCGTGCGCAAGGCGATCGAGGCCGTGGGCGGGCCGCAGGTGTTCGGCGTGGCGCCGGACTACCAGCGGCGCGAGACCATCGCGGTCTGACGTGGGTCGCCGCCTCGGACTGCCGCTGGCCGGCCTCGCGCTGGCGCTCGTGCTGTGGTGGGCCGGCAGCGCCTGGCTCGCGCAGCGCACGCCTATCGCCGCGGCCTTCGCGCCCTGGCCGTCGGCGCTGGCGCTCGCGCGTCTCGTCGCCGGCCCCGACATCTGGCAGCACGCGCTGCTGAGCCTGCAGCGCGTGGCCATCGGCCTCGCACTGGCGATCGTGTTCGGCGTGCCGCTGGGCGTGCTCACCGGGCTGTGGCGCGGCTTCGCGCAAGCCAGCACGCCGGTGTTCCAGTTCCTGCGCATGATCTCGCCGCTGTCGTGGATGCCGATCGCCGTGATGGTGCTCGGCGTGGGCGACCTGCCGGTGTATTTCCTGCTGGCCTTCGCGGCCGTGTGGCCGATCCTGCTCAACACCGCGGCCGGCGTGGCGCAACTCGACCCGCACTGGCTCACGTTCGCGCGCAGCCTGTCGGCCACGCGCCGCGAGACCGTGCTGCGCGTGATCCTGCCGGGCATCACCGCGCACCTGCTCACGGGCGTGCGGCTGGCCATCGGCATCATCTGGATCGTGCTGGTGCCGGCCGAGATGCTCGGTGTGTCGGCCGGGCTCGGGTACTTCATCCTCGACACGCGCGACCGGCTTGCCTATTCGGAGCTGATGGCGGTGATCGTGCTGATCGGGGCGTTGGGCTATCTGCTCGATGGGTTGGCGCGGTGGCTGCATGCGCGGTGGACGCATGGGTGAGGGGGAGCGCGCGACTGGCAGGGCAAGCGAACAGGAAAACCAATTGGAAAAAGCAGCCTTCGGAATGGCGCCCAAAATTAATATAAGACGTTGATATATATTGGTTTTTTTGCAGAATGAACGGGCAAAAGAACCGGAAGCCATGAGCGAAAAACCGATCCCCTGGTCTGCCACGACCAGGTGAGTTTCATGACCACGATGCTGGATCTGTCGAAGCTCAAGGAACGCATCCGCGCTTATGTCCTCGTGCGCGGTACGGCCGAGGGCATCACCGAGTACCGCGACGAGGCAGTGCTTCCGTTGCAGACGATCGCGGTGGCGGGCCCGGTGTTGCGCGGGGACTTCATTCGGATGACCGGCCTGGAGGAGCGCACCGCGCGAAAGGTCATCTCGCGCTTCATCGCCGACGGCATTCTTCGAAGCGAAAGCCATCGCGCGGAATTGAGCATCGGCTTTCCGTTCCAGTCACTCTGTATCCTGTTTTCCAATCTCTATCCCGAGGCTTCGACGATTCCGACGGACTGAATTCACGCCTTCGCAAACCACGCCAGCGCCACCGCCGGCATCGCGAACCCGATCCACGACGCCAGCGGCCATCCGCCTCTTGCATAGGCCCAGGCACCGGCCAGCAGCGACATTGCGTGTCCGACCAGGATCGTTGACTCGGAGGCTTACGGCGTATATACTTTTTGTATATACAAAGGAGGGCCCATGACCCATGCCCGTGTCTTCCAGTCAGGCAACAGCCAGGCGGTCCGCCTGCCGAGGGAATTTCGATTCGCCTCCGACCAGGTGGAGATTTTTCGCCGCGGCAACGAAGTCGTCCTGCGAGAACTGCCGGCCAGCGCGGCGGCCATATTCGACGCACTCGCCGAAATGCCCGCGGACTTCATGGCGGATGGCCGCGGCGATACGCCTCCCCAGGAACGGGACGGATTCTGAATGGCCATCCGCTACCTGCTCGACACCAACATCTGCATCTACATCGCCAAGCACAACCCGGCCAAGGTGCGAGCGCGTTTCGAGCAACTGCCCGCCGACGCGCTGGCCATGTCGGTCATCACGCTCGGCGAGCTTCAGCATGGGGCGGAAAAAAGCCAGGCCCGTTCGAAAGCCCTGGCCGCATTGCAGCAGTTGCAAAGCGTCATCCAGGTCATGCCGCTGTCGGAGGCGGTCGGGCAGCGCTATGGCGAGATACGCAGCGATCTCGAGCGCAAGGGCCGGCCGATCGGCAACAACGATCTATGGATCGCTGCCCATGCGCGTGCCGAAGCGTGGATCCTCGTCACCAACAATGAGCGCGAGTTCAGCCGTGTCGAGGGTCTGTCGGTCGAGAACTGGGCCTGATCTCGGGTAACGGCCAGCGTGCGGCACCAAGCATCCGTCCCGAGGCAGGGCCCTTGTTTCTCGTTCACCCAATGAAGCGCCTGTCTCTCTTCGCCGCCCTGCTGTGGCTCTGCATCGCCCTCGGCCCGGCCAACGCGGCGCCGCCGAGTTACCAGGACCTGCAGGCCAACCCCGGTGCGGTGCCGATGCAGCCGACCTGGCAATTGCGGCCGGTGGATGCACCGGCGCCGCCCTGGGAAGACATCTTCACGTTCACCATCGGCATCGCCCCAAACCTGATCGAACGGGCGCGTTGGCTGAGCCTGAATCCGGGCAGGAACAGCGAGCGTGCCCCCGCGCTGTTCGACGCGCTCGATGGGCGAGTGCTTTTCCTGTCACCGACGGCGCGCAGCTTCTGCGAAGGTCGCTGGCAGGTCGCATGGCTGGAACGCATCGGCATCATTGGTGTCGGCACCGTGCTCCAGCCCGCGTTCAAGGTGTGGCTGGTGGAGCAGAAGCCCGGTGGCGGTCAACGCACCACCGTGGGCATCGGGCGCATCGATGCGCAAGGGCAGTGGGCCGTGCCGCCCGTGACTTGCGATGGCAAGGACACGACATCCATCGACGCCCCCGCCGCCCTGTCCTACCTGATGCCCGACGAATCCAGGCCAGCGCCTTCCGACCTGCGGGTGGACACGGTGTACGCACAGCCCGGCTTGCGCGATGCCGCGGGGCAGTGGCGCACCCCGCCACCGCCGCGGGACATCGCCACCGCGCAATGGATGGACTACCAGCGGCAGATGCCGACACCGGGCTCCACCGGCTCGGGCCTGATCGACGCGCGAGGGAGGATGGTGATCCCGTTCATCTTCGGCGGACTGCCCGATGCAACAGCCCAGCGGCGCATCCGGCTGTGCACCGCCGTCGGCCTCGATCGCCAGCGCAATGCCAGCACGCCGCGCGCATGCCGCTGGCAACGGCTGCACGGCAGCGATGCCGTCGCCGCACTGCGGCCGGCCAAGGACGAGGACACCGGCCGATGGGGCTACCGGAACGCGCAGGGCCAATGGGCGATCGCGCCGCAGTTCCAGGAGGCGCGTCCGTTCCGCCATGGCTATGCCGTCGTCGCGGGCGCGTTCCCCCAGGACTGGCGGCCGCCCGGGTGGCAGGACGAGCGGCCGATCTTCCGGCAGTTCCATCGCATGGGCCGCCACTGGGTGGCCGAAGCCGTGGTGCGCAACGCGTCCACTGGAGCGTGGGAGATACGCTACGGCCTGCTCGACGATGCGGGGCAATGGCTGGCCGTCGTGCCGCACCCCACGCTGCACGTCACCGTGCCGTTTCCGCCCGGGGGCCGCAGCAGCCACTATGCCGGGATGCTGGCCAGCCACCTGCCGAAGCTGCTGGGCCGTGGCGTGCAGGTCGATCATGTGCCGCAAGCCACCGAAGCCGACTACCGCCGGCTGATGACGGAGGGCGGCAACGAGAAGGTCCTGCTCGCGGCGCTGAGGCTGCCGCGCGGAGGGATCGAGGGCGTGCACCAGGGCCCGCCGATCGATGCGCTGATGCAGGCCCTTCGCCCCGTCACGCTGCTGGCGTCGCAGCCGCTGGTGCTGGCCATCGACAGCACGAAGGCCGACACGCTGGGCATTCACAACACCGATGACCTGCTCGCCTATGCGCGGGCCCATCCCGGCAGCCTGCGTATCGGCACGGGCGAAGACGGCTGGACCGGCCATCTCGCCTTCGGCCAGTTCCGCGCGCTGAGTGGCGTCGACGTGCAACGCGTGATCTTCAAGGGCATGTACCCCGACTCGGACATCGTCACGAAGGCGCATGCGGTGGACCTGCTGTTCGCGCCGGTGAACGGCGTGGCGGTCGCCGTACGGCGCGGCCAGTTGCGCGTGCTCGGCACCACCGCCGATCCGGCGCGCCCGCAAAGCTTCGAAGGTGTGCCGTGGCCGACGCTGGCCTCGAGCGCGCCCTTGAGCGGCTATGCGGCGTACGACCACTTCAGCCTCTGGGCACCGGCGAATTCGGAGGCCGCGTCCAATCGCACCGTGCAGGAAGCCGTGGCCCAGGTGCTTGCCAGGCCCGAGGTACGAAAGCAGCTGCAGGACCTTCAGGTCGTCGGCGGAGGCGGATCACCCGAGAGCTTGCTGGCGCTGGAGAATGAAGAGCGCGAACGCTGGAGGCGCGCGCTGTCCTCGCCGGTGCGTTGATCGCGTTGATCGCGCTGTTGGGCCTCCGGGCTCGAGGGCCTCGACCGTCGCGCTCACTCGGTCGCGAACCACGCCAGCGCCACAGCTGGCAATGCGAACCCGATCCACGAGGCCAGCGGCCATCCGCCCTTCGCATAGGCCCAGGCACCGAGCGCCGACCCCGCCGCGCCGCCGAGGAAGAAGGTCGCCATGTAGAGCCCGTTGAGCCGCGAACGGAGTTCGGCGCCGAGACTGAAGATCGCGCGCTGCCCCAGGGTCATGTTGGCCGACACGCCGAAGTCCAGCACCACCGCCGCGACCGCCAGCAGGCCCAGCGACAGCGGCGATCCGCCAGGGGTGACATGGGCCAGCAGGAAGCTGCCCGCCACCGCGAGCATGGCGCCGATGGTCGCGCCGCGGCTCCAGCCGCGGTCGGCGGCACGGCCGACCAGGGGGGCGGCCACGGCGCCCGCCACGCCCACCAGCGCGAAGAGGGCGATCTCCGCCTGCGACAGCCCGTAGGCGCTGCTGGCCAGCAGCAGCGGCGTGACGGTCCAGAACAGGCTGAACGAGGCGAACAGGAAGGCGTGATAGAGCGCGCGCCGCTGCAGGACCCGCGTGGTGCGCGCGAGCCGCACCATCGATGCCAGCAGCTGGCCGTAGCGCAGGCTGTGCGAGGGCTTGCGCGCCGGCAACGCCAGGGCGAGGACCAGGGCCAGCACCAGCATCAGCGCCGACGAGAGCACGAACACCACGTGCCATGAGGACAGCTGCGCGACGAAGCTCGCCGTGGGCCGCGCCAGCATGATGCCCAGCATCAGCCCGCTCATCACGCTGCCGACGGCGCGCCCGCGCCGGGCCTCGGGCACCAGGTGCGTGACATAGGGCACCAGCACCTGGACCGCCACGGTACAGAGCCCGATGCTCAGCGCCGCCGCCAGGAAGGGCAGCGGATGGGTGGACAGGCCCGCGGCCAGCAGCGACAGCGCGTCGGCGCACAGCAAGACCAGCACCAGCAGCCGGTTCTCGACCAGGTCGCCGAGCGGGACGATGAACAGCAGGCCCAGCCCGTAGCCGATCTGCGTCAGCGTGACGATGAGGCCGGTGGCGGCCGGCGAGAGCCCGAGCGAGGCGCTGATGAGCCCGGCCAGCGGCTGCGCGTAGTAGAGGTTGGCCGCGGCCAGGCCGCAGGCCGTGGCCACCAGCAGCACCAGCCAGGCATGGGGTTGCGCGGCGGCGGCGTGCGGTGTTGCCGTGTTCGTGGAGGTCGTCATGGGGAGCGTGGGAGGGTGGAGGAAACGAAAGCGCCAAATAAGGAAATGTTCATGTCCGAAATTGGCAAAAAAAAGGATCAGTCGAAGATGTGCATCGCGGCCTCGGCGACCGCCTGCATCTCCTTCTTGCCGCGGCCGGTGGTGCCGACCACGCGCATGCCCTGCAGCACGCACAGCACGAGGCGCGCGGCGGTCCTGTCGTCGAGGGCGGTGGCGAGCGAGCCGTCGTCCTTGCCCTGGCGGATCAATTCCTCGAGCAGCGCCTCGTTCCGATCGAGCGAGCGCTTGATGCGTTGCGCGACCTCGTCGTCGAGCGTGGCCAGCTCGGTCGCCGTGCCGACCACGAGGCAGCCGCGCTCGCCCTCGACGCCATGCGAGGAACCCGCGAAGAAGCCGAGCACGTTGAACAGCCGCTCGCGGCCGGTGGCGCCGCGCTCGACCTGGGCCCGGATCAGCGGGTCGCGCTTCTCCTTGTAGCGGTCGAGGGCCGCGAGAAAGATGCCGCGCTTGTCCTTGAAGGCCTTGTAGACGCTGCCCGAGGTCAGCGCCATCGCGGCCGTCAGGTCGGTGATCGAGGTGCCGTGGTAGCCGCGTTCGCGGAAGACCAGCACGGCCTTGTCGAGCGCCTCGTCCATGTCGAACTCGCGCGGGCGGCCCCGGCCCCGGGTGGGGCTGGCCTGGATCGAAGGGGAGGAGGACATGGGCGACGAGTATATGGGAAACGATCGATCCCTATTTTGGGTGCTGCTTCCTCGTACCAGGCTTGATGCGTGCGGGTCGCTTTATATAAATCTCCGTTTACTAAAAATATTTCCCGGCGTTTCCCCCTGAGAGAGCAGTGTTTATTAAGGAGAGGCATGGGTTTTCCCTAGGCTTTGAAATACTGAATCACGGTTTACTTTTAATGTGAACGGTGATTTAATTTTTCCCAAGGGCTGGATCCCGTCGCCGCTTCGGCGGCCACCCAGCCGGTGTTTCCTCCTCACCCAGAACAGAGACAGGCATGACAGAGATCGCCCCCATCTTCTTCAACTGCGAAAGCGGTTCCCAGACCCGGTCCGCGTTCGACCGCGCGGTCGCCCGGATCGCTGCCGGCCTGCAGGCGCTCGGGCTCGTCGAAGGCGACACCGTGGCGCTGCTGATGCGCAACGACGCGCCGATGGCGCAGGCGATGGCCGCGGCCGACATGGCGGGCATCTATGCCGTGCCGCTCAATTGGCACGGCAAGAGCGAGGAGATCGGCTACGTGCTGCAGGACTGCGGCGCGCGCGTGCTCATCGCGCACGATGACCTGCTGGCGCTGGTCGATGCGGACCTGCTCGACACGCTCCAGGTCATCGCGGTGCCGACGCCGAAGGAGATCGCGGTGCGCCATGGCGTGGAGCCCGCGGCGGCGGATGCGTCCGCGGCCGGCCACATCGGCTGGCAGTCCTGGCTCGATGCACAGCAGGAGGCGGCCCGGCCGACCACCAAGCCGCGCGGCGTGATCATGTACACCTCGGGCACGACCGGAAAGCCCAAGGGCGTGCAGCGCGAGCCCTATGCCGACCTGGCGGCGTTCCGCCAGAACCTGGGCACGCTGCACCATGCCTTCGGCACCCAGCCCGGCATGCATGCCGCGATCCTCGGGCCGCTCTATCACGGCGGGCCCACGGCCTACTGGCGCGCCTGCTACGCGGCCACCGCGAAGGAAGGCATGGTGGTGGTGCGCTCGAAGTTCGATCCGATCGAGCTGCTGCAGCTGATCCAGGACTACCGCATCTCGCACCTGTTCATGGTGCCCACCATGTTCATCCGGCTGCTGAAGCTGCCGCCGGAGGTCCGCGCACGCTACGACGTCAGCAGCGTGCGGCACATCATCCATACGGCCGCGCCCTGTCCCGTGGCCGTGAAGGCCGCCATGTGCGAGTGGATGGGCGACGTGATCTACGAGTTCTACGGCGCTTCCGAAACCGGGCCGGTGACGGTGGCCACGCCGCAGGACGCCAGGGAGCGCCCCGGCACCGTGGGCCACCCGCAGTCGACGGTGCGCATGCGGATCCTCGATGCAGACGGCCTCGTGCTGCCCGCGGGCGAGATCGGCGAGATCTGCTGCCGCAACGACACCTACCCGGACTTCACCTACCGCAACCGCCACGCGGACCGCGCCGCGCTCGACCGGCATGGCCTGATCGCGACCGGCGACATGGGCTACCTCGACGAGGACGGCTACCTGTTCGTCTGCGATCGCGTGAAGGACATGGTGATCTCGGGCGGCGTCAACATCTATCCGGCCGAGATCGAGGCCGCGCTAATCGACATCGCCGGCATCCAGGACTGCGCCGTGTTCGGCATTCCGCACGAAGAGTACGGCGAGGCCCTGGCGGCGCATGTGCAGCTGGCGCCGGGCGCGGTGCTCACGGCCGAGGAGATCGGCGCCACGCTGCTGGCGCGGCTCACCAAGTTCAAGGTGCCGTCGGTGATCCGCTTCGAGACCCAGATGCCGCGGCAGGACAACGGAAAGATCTACAAGCGCCGCCTCTCCGAGCCCTACTGGGCCGGCCATGGCCGCCGCATCTGAGCCACGCCGCCCGCTTCCCTTCGAACCACAGAGACAAGCCATGCCATCCATCACCACGCCGACGCGGCGCGCCCTGCTGCGGGCCGCGCTCCTGGCCCCGGCCGCTGCCACCCTGCCTTCGGCCTTCGCGGCCGAGCCCGCGGGCTTTCCGTCGAAGCCGATCCGCGTGCTGGTCGGCTTTCCGCCCGGCGGCTCGACCGATGCGGTCTTCCGCGTCATGGCGCGCGCCGCCGAGGGCATCCTCGGCCAGCCCATCGTGGTGGACAACCGGCCCGGCGCCGGCGGCACCATCAGCATCCTGCAGACCAGGAACGCGCCGCCCGACGGCTACACGCTGGGGCTTGCGACCATGGCGGTGTACCGCGCGCCGGTGACGGAGGACGTGGGCTACGACCCCATCGCCGACCTGAGCTACGTCGTGTGTCTGACCCATGTGCCGTTCGCGATCGTGGTGCGCGCCGATTCGCCGTTCAAGACCTGGGCCGACCTCGTCGCCTTCGGCAAGGCGAACCCCGAGCGCATGAACTACGGCGTGCCCGCGGGCCTCGGGAACAGCGGCCACCTGCTGATGGAAGAGATGACCGCGCAGGAGAAGGTGAAGTGGAATCCCATTCCCTACAAGGGCAGCGCCGACGTCTCGGTGGCGCTGCTGGCGGGCGACGTCCAGTTCGTGGTCGACGGCTCCGGCGGCTATGGTTCGCTGGTCGACTCGGGCAAGGCGCGGCTGCTGGCGGTGGCGAGCGACGAGCGTTCGCCGAAATGGACGACGGTGCCGACGACGCGCGAGCTCGGCTACCGCGCGAGCATCGATTCGCCCTGGGGGCTGGTGGGTCCGAAGAACATGAGCCCGGCGGTGGTGCGCACGTTGCAGGAAGCGTTTCGGCGCAGCCTCGAGGCGCCCGACGTGAAGGCCGCGATGCTGCGCTACGGCCAGGGCCCGCGCTTCAAGGACGCGGCCGAGTTCACGCGCTTCGCGGTGAAGGCCACGGTCGATGAGCGCGCCCTGCTCACCAAGTACGGGTTCGCCAAGCGATGAGCGCCGCATCCGGACCGGGCCGCGTCGCGATCGTGGGCGGCGGCATCGGCGGCCTGTGCGCCGCGGCGCTGTTGCGGCAGCGTGGCATCGAGGCCGTGGTGTTCGAGCAGGCGCCGACCTTCCGCGAGGTCGGCGCGGGCCTGCAGGTCAGTCCCAATGGCGTCAAGGTGCTGCGCAGCCTGGGCCTGGGCGATGCGCTCGACGCCCTGGGCGTGCGGCCGCAGCAGCTGGTGATCCGTGGTTGGAAGACCGGCATTGCGATCTCGCGCACCGGCATCCAGGGCGACTTCGACCGTGCCTACGGCGCGCCGTACTACCACGTGCATCGCGCGGACCTGCACCAGATGCTGCTCGGCGCCGTGGCGCCATCGGCGCTGCAGGTCGGCCGCCGGCTCACGTCGATGGACATGGACGATGGAGATGGCGAGGTCACGCTCGGCTTCGGCGAGGACCGCGCGCGCTTCGACGCCGCGATCGGCGCCGACGGCATCCATTCGGCGGTACGGCGCTTCCTGCACGGCGACGAGTCGCCGCGCTTCACCGGCAACGTGGCCTTCCGCGCCATGGTCCCGGTCGACGACGCGCTGCGCCGCGAGGTGGCGCGCGACTCCACGATCTGGGTCGGCCCCGGCGGCCACGTGGTGCATTACTACGTGCGCGGCGGCAGCCTGCTCAACATCGTCGCGGTGCGGGAGACCACGCGCTGGGCCGACGAGTCGTGGACCCAGGAAGCGGAGCGCGGCGACCTGCTGCAGGCCTTCGCCGGATGGAACAAGGGGCTGCTGCGCATCCTCGAGCGCGCCGAGCAATGCAACCGCTGGGCGCTCTACGACCGCGATCCGTTGCCGGCCTGGGGGCGCGGGCGCGCCACCCTGCTGGGCGATGCCGCGCATCCCATGCTGCCCTTTCTCGCGCAGGGCGCCGTCATGGCGATGGAAGACGCCTTCCTGCTGGCCGAGAGCCTGGCCGCGGGATCCGATGCCGCGCAGGCACTGCGCACCTACGAGGGCGCGCGCATCCAGCGCACCGGCCGCATCCAGCTGGCCGCGCGCGCTCGCGGCCACGCGATGCACGTGGGCAGCGCGCGCGAATCGCTGCGTCGCAATGCCACGCTGTTCTTCAACAGCCGGCTGAAGCGCGACGCGCAGATCGAGCGCGGCCAGTCGCTGTACGGCTACGACGTGGCGAAGATGGCCTCGAAGGCGACTGGGAGCCGGCCATGAGCGCGGGCGCGCTGGCGGGCATCCGCGTGGTCGAGTTCATGGCCAAGGGGCCGGTGCCGCTGTGCACGATGATGCTCGCGGACATGGGCGCCGAGGTGATCCAGGTCGCGCGCTTCGACGAGCCGCGGCGCCACGATCCCGCGCTGCGCTTCACCGACCGCGGCAAGCGCGAGATGCGCGTCGATCTCAAGCAGCCCGAGGGACTGGCGGCTGTGCGGCGGCTGATCGACAGGGCCGACGTGCTGGTCGAGGGCTTCAGGCCCGGCGTGATGGAGCGGCTGGGCCTGGGGCCGGCGCCGTGCCAGGCCGCCAATGCGGCGCTGGTCTATGCGCGCATCACCGGCTGGGGGCAGGAGGGGCCGCTGGCCCGCTCGGCCGGACACGACATCAACTTTCTCGCGGCCACCGGCGCGCTCGACAGCATCGGCACGGTCGAGGGCGGGCCCGCGATCCCGCTGAACCTGCTGGCCGATTTCGCCGGCGGCTCGATGCACGCCGCCTTCGGCATCTGCGCGGCGCTGCTCGAGCGCCATCGCTCCGGCCAGGGCCAGGTGCTCGACATCGCCATGACCGACGGCGTGCTCTCGCTCATGACCTCGCTGTGGGCGATCCGCGCGCGCGGCGACTGGGCGGGCGGGCGCGGCGGCAATTTCCTCGATGGTGGCGCGCCGCACTACGCGGTCTACCGCACGGCGGACGGCCGGCATCTCGCGGTCGGCGCGATGGAGGCGCCGTTTCGCGCCACGCTGATGGCGGTGCTCGGCCTGCCCGCGGACCGCGCCGCGCTGTGCGAGCAGCCCGCGGCCTGGGCCGCAGTGAAGGCCGAGATCGCCGCGGTCGTCGCCAGCAAGCCGCTCGCCGAATGGCTGCAGCTGTTCGACGGCAAGGAGGCCTGCGTCACCGCGGTCGCGAGCCTCGACGAGGCGCTGGCCGACCCGGCATTGGCGCAACGTCTCGCTTTCGACCGCGCGGGCCCGCTGCCGCAGCCGGCGCCCGCGCCCCGGCTGTCGCGCACGCCCGCGTCGAAGGGCGCGCCGGTGATGCAGGGCGAAGAGGTCACGCGGGGCATCCTCGACGAACTCGGCTACGGGCCCGAACAGGTACGCGCGCTGCTCGACGCGCGGGCCGTTGCCTGACCGCATCACCCCACATCACAAGGATCGATTCCACATGCAAGACACCCTCGAGGCGCCCACCGCGGCGCAGACACTGGACCGGCTTCTCTCGGAACGCCACAGCTGCCGGGGCTTCCTGCCGCGCGCGGTGCCGCGTTCGCTGATCGAGCAGGTCTTCCGCAGCGCCCAGCGCGCGGCCTCCTGGTCCAACGTGCAGGCCTGGCAGGTCAGCGTGGTGTCGGGCGGCGCGCGCGACGCGCTCAGCGCCGCGCTGCTGGCGGCCGGGCCGGACGACCGCTCGAGCGACTTCCCGCTGCCGCATGCCTACACCGGCGTCTACCAGGACCGGCGCCGCGAATGCGGTTTCCAGCTCTACGACGCGCTGGCGATCCCCAAGGGCGACAAGGAGGGGACGGCCCGGCAGATGAAGGAGAACTTCCGCTTCTTCGGCGCGCCCCATGCGGCCATCTTCAGCACCGACCCCGGGCTGGGCACTTATGGCGCCATCGACGTCGGCGGCTATGTGCAGCTGGTGCTGCTGGCCATGCAGGCGCACGGCCTCGCGGCCATCGCCCAGGGCGCGCTGGCGGTCTACAGCCCGCTGGTGAAGAAGCAGCTCGGCATTCCCGAGGAGCGGCTCGTGGTCTGCGGCATGTCCTTCGGTTACGAGGACGAGGCCCATGCGGCCAACAGCTTCCGCACGACCCGCGCGCCGATCGAGCAGGTCGTCGACTGGCGCGACTGAACATGCCCCTCCCGCAGGCCACGGACCGGGAGCCCCTGCATGAACGCAGCATCAGCTACCGCGGCTACCTGCGCGCCGACGGCCGCTGGGACATCGATGCATGGCTGCGCGACATCAAGGCCTATGACCGCGAGGTCGACGGGCGGCTGCTGAGCGCCGGCACGCCGGTCCACGACATGGGATTGCGCGTGACGCTCGACGACGGGCTCGAGATCGTGGCGATCGAAATCGCGATGGACAGCGCGCCCTTCGGCGAATGCCGGCGCGTGCAGGCCAGGATGCAGGCGCTGGTCGGTGTCAGGCTGGGCCGCGGCTGGCGCGATGCCATCCAGGCGCGCATCGGCGGCATCGAAGGCTGCACGCACCTGCGCGAGCTGCTGTTCGGCGTCGCCACCGCGGCGATCCAGACCATTCCGCCGGTGCTGGCGCGGCGGCGGGCAGCGAGCGGCATCGAAGCGGCGGACGACGCAAGGGCACCCGCGCACCTGAACACCTGCCTGGGCTGGGATGCCACCGGCCCGGCCGTGCTGCGCTACTACCCGAAGCACGCGCGTACCGCGGGCACGGGCTCCTAGCGATTTGCGCGGAGCCTCAGCCGCGCCAGTGGTTGTTGGCTGCGGCGATGGTCGCGAATTCGGCGGCGACGGTCTGCCCCAACTGCAGCAGCATCGCCGCATCGTTGGCATAGACGTCGCGGAGCTTGCCGCGGATCGCATCGTCGGGCTGGGTGGCCTTGATGACGAGGCGCGCCATCTTCATGGCGAGCTGGCGGCCCTCTTCGGGCGTCGCGGTGAGCAGGGTGTTGCCGGGGATCAGGGGTGTGGCTTGCATGGTCGTCCGTGGGGTCGTTGTGGGCGAATTCTAGAATTTCCAGTCATTAATGACAATACTTATTGTCATTAATGGCATTGTTGTCGCGTGTCGCTCGGGCTGCCCGTACACTTTTGCGCGAGATCCCCTCGCAAGAAGCGCCATGAGCACCAAGAACGACATGCTGGACCTGCTCCGGCGCGAAGCACTGAGCGTCGCCGAGATGTGCGAACGCCTGAACGTGACGCGCAACGCGATCAACGTCCAGCTGCGCCAGCTCGAGGCCGAAGGCAGCGTGCGCCGCGCGAAGGCGCGCCCGCGCGGCGGCCTGGGCAAGCCCGCCGCGGTCTACGAGGCCGCGCCCGGCAGCGAGGACCTGTCCTCCAGCGCCTACCAGGTCTTTCTCTCGGGGCTGGTGGCGGTGCTCGGCAAGCGCCTCGACGAGAAGGCATTGCACGAGGTGATGGACGCGACCGGCCGCCAGCTCGCGCGCGAGGCGGGCCTGTCGAAGCCCGCGGATTTCGAGGCCGGCCTGAAGGCGGCGATGGCCGCGGCCGATGCGCTCGGGGCCAGCACCGATGCCACGGTGCAGTCCGACGGCATGCTCGTTCGCAACTACAGCTGTCCGCTGGGCAGCGCGGTGCGCGAGGCCTCGTGCATGTGCCGGGCGATGGCTTCGTTCTTCTCGGAGGCGACGGGACGGCCCGCGACCGAGCAGTGCCTGCGCGGCGACCGGCTGATCTGCCAGTACCTGATCAAGCTGCCCACGTCGACCCGGCGGTCACGCTAGGCCTTCCACGCCCCAGTCGCGCAGCGCTTCGTCGCCGCCGCATCCAGGCGCGGGCGCCGCATGTCCGGCCCGGCCGGGGGTGCGCGAGAACCTCGGCGCGGCGGCCGGCTGCATTCCCGTGCCGGGGTCCGCGAAGGTGGCGCGCGCCTTCAGGTGCGGATGCTCCGCGGCCTGTGCCATCGACAGCACCGGCGCGAAGCAGCAGTCCGTGCCCTCGAGCAGCGCGCACCAGGCGTCGCGGCTGCGCTGCGCGAAGGTGCGGGCCAGCACGGAGCGAAGCGCGGGCCAGCATGCCCGGTCCATGTGATCGGGAAAGTCGTCGGCATCGAGGCCGATCAGGCCCATCAGCTCGACGAAGAACTTCCGCTCGAGCGCGCCGACGCAGACGTACTCGCCGTCGAGGCAGCGGTAGCTGTCGTACCAGGGCGCGCCGCCGTCGAGCGAGTTCGCCCCGCGCTCGTCGCGCCACAGGCCCTGGCGCCGCAGCGCATACGAGAGGGTCATGAGCGACGATGCGCCATCGACGATCGCGGCATCGATCACCTGGCCCGCGCCCGACGACTGGCGCTCGTGCAGCGCCGAGAGAATGCCCAGCGCCAGGTACAGCGAGCCGCCGCCGAAATCCGCGACCAGGTTGAGCGGCGGCACCGGCGCTTCGCCGCTTCGTCCGATGGCATGCAGCGCGCCCGTGAGCGCGAGGTAGTTGATGTCGTGCCCGGCCGATGCCGCGAGCGGCCCGTGCTGTCCCCAGCCGGTCATGCGGCCGTAGACGAGGCGAGGGTTGCGCCGCAGCGCCACCTCCGGCCCGAGGCCGAGCCGCTCCATCACGCCGGGCCTGAAGCCCTCGATGACGACGTCGGCCTTCTCGAGGATGGCCAGCACCCGCTCCCGCGAGCCCGGCGCCTTCAGGTCCGCGACCAGCGATCGCTTGCCGCGGCCCAGATCGTCGCAGGCCGTGTCCAGCGGCTCGCCGAGGCCGGCCGTGTGCGGTCGGTCCAGCCGCAGCACGTCGGCGCCGAGGTCGGCCAGCAGCATGCCGCAGAAGGGCACGGGGCCGATCGCGGGCATCTCCACCACCTTGAGGCCCTGCAAGGGGCCGTGCGGCGCCGGCCTCATGCGCGCGCCGTCTCGCGGGCCTCGAGCGTTCGCGGCGCCTGCGTCACGTCGTGCTGGAAGATCCACTCGGCGCGGTGCGAGGTCTTGCCGGGTGCCGTGAGGTTCTGCCAGAAGAAGCCCAGGTCGCGCTTCAGCCGTGCCCACGGCGAGCGCAGGTGCGCGGTGCGACCGCGTTCGCGCGCGCCGAGCTGGATGCGGCTGGTGCGTGGCTTGCGCTCCGCCTCGTAGGCCGCGAGCGCCTCGACCGGCGCATGCGGAAAACGCGTCAGCCAGTCGGCCAGCGCATAGCTGTCCTCGAGCGCCTGCGCGGCGCCCTGCGCGAGAAAGGGCAGCATCGGATGCGCGGCATCGCCGATCAGCGTGACCCGGCCCACGCTCCATTGCGCGAGCGGATCGCGATCGAACAGGCCCCACTTGTACAGGCCCTCGGCGCGCTCGAAGAGCGCGAGCAGCCGCGGGTTCCAGCCCTCGAAGGCCCGCAGCAGTTCGTCCTTCGAGCTGGGCGTGGTCCACGACTCGCCGGTCCAGGCCTCGGTCTCGCGGATCGCCACGAAGTTGACGAGCGCACCGCCGCGCAGGTAGTAGGTCACGACGTGGCCGTCGGGCCCCATCCAGTTCGACGAGGCGGGCAGCACCTGGCCCGGAGGCAGCAGCTCCGCGGGGATGATGCCGCGCCAGCAGATGTTGCCGGTGAAGCGCGGCGCCTCGTCGCCGAACAGCGAGCGCCGCACCGCCGAATGGATGCCGTCGGCGCCGATGACGACGTCCGCGAACGCCACATGGCCGTTCTCGAAGTCGACGCGCACCCGGTCGGCCTCCTGGGTCACGGCCGAGACCTTGTGCGCGATCCGGACCATGCCGTCCGGAAGCGCCGAGCGCAGCAGCGCGTGCAGGTCGGCGCGATGCACGTGCACATAGGGCGCGCCGTAGCGGGCCTTGTGCGAGGGATGCAGCGGGGTCTTGTAGAGCATGCGGCCGGAGCGCCAGCTCCAGCCGATGAAGTGACGCGGCAGGAAGCCTCGGGACACGACCTGCTCGTCGATCTCGAGCGCGCGCAGCACCTTGACCGCGTTCGCGCTCAGCTGCACGCCCGCGCCGACTTCCTGCAGCCGGCTGGCCTGCTCGTACACCTCGACCGCGAAGCCGCGCCGATGCAGCAGCGCGGCCAGCGCGAGGCCGCCGATGCCCGCGCCGGCGACCAGGATGCGCGGCAGCGCCGTGGTCTGAGGCCCGCTCATGCGCCGGTCGCGAAAGTGCCGATGGCCGTGGCCACCGGGCGATCGGGTTCGCCGATGCTCGCGATGCTCACGCGCGCGAACGACAGGCTGCGTCCCTGCTTCACGACCTCGGCCGTGGCGCGCAGGCCGTCCTTCGCGGCGCGCAGGTAGGTGACGTGCAGGTCGACGGTCGCGATCGGGCGCTGCTCGCCCAGCGCGGCCCACAGCGCGCACACCATCGCGGTGTCGGCCAGCGCCGCGATCGCCTGGCCCGACACGGTCCCGCCTTCGCGGCAGGCGACCGGCGACAGCGGCATGGCGAGCACCGTCCGGCCATCGCCGATATGGACGATCTCGGGGCGCAGCGAGAGCACCCAGGGCGGAAAGACCTCCGCGAGGATCGCGGGCGCGGATGGCAGGTCGAATGTGGCCATTGCGCGCTCCTAGCCCAGCGCGTGGAAGCGGCCGCCGTCGCGCGCCATGGCGCGCAGCGATGCCGGCGCCTCGAAGCGCGGGCCGTGCTGGCGCGCCAGGGCATCGCATTCGGCCACGAAGCGGCCGGCACCCGCCTGGTCGATGTGCGCGAGCACGCCGCCGCGGAAGGCCGGATAGCTCCAGCCCAGCACGGCAGCGGCATCGAGCGCGAGCGGATCGCTGGCGATGCCTTCGTCCATCGCATGCACCGTTTCCAGCGACTGGATGTGCAGCAGCCGGTTGACCACCTCCTGCGTCGAGGGCTGCGGCGAACGCGGCGGGAACAGCTCGGCCAGCCCGCTCCACACGGTCTTGCCCTCGGGCGGATAGTCGTAGACGCCGCCCGCGGCCTTGCGGCCGAGGCGGCCGGCGCCCAGCAGCTTCGCTATCGCCTGCTGCGCGCCCTGCGACTGCACCGCGGTACCGCGGGCCTCGCGCGCCAGGCTGCCGACGATGTCGGCCAGCAGGTCGTAGGAGGTCAGGTCGGCCATCGCGAGCGGCCCGATCGGCAGTCCCGCGATGAAGGCCGCGTTGTCGATCAGCGCCGGCGACACGCCCTCGTTGAGCAGGTGCAGCGCTTCGCGCGTGTAGGCACCGACCACGCGCGAGGTGTAGAAGCCGGGGCCGTCGTTGACCACCACCGGCGTCTTGCCGAGCAGCCTGAGGAAGTCCAGCGAGCGGGCGAGCGTGGCTTCGGAGGTGTCCGCGCCCATGATGACTTCCACCAGCGCCATGCGGTCCACCGGCGCGAAGAAGTGCAGGCCGATGAAGTTGCGCGGATGCGCCACCGTCTTCGCGAGGCTGGAGATCGACAGCGTCGAGGTGTTAGTGGCGAGCAGCACGTCGGGGCCGGCGGCCGCGAGCACGCGCTCGAACACCTCGCGCTTGGCCTGCGCGACCTCGATCACGGCCTCGACCACTAGTTCGCAGCCTTGCAGCAGTTCGAAGTCCGACCCGGCCTGCAGCCGGCCGAGGATGGCATCGCGCTCCTGCGCGCCCATGAGCTTGCGTTCGACCGAGCCGTCGAGCGTCTTCGCGATCCGCTCGCGTCCGCGCGCGGCGGTGGCGTCGTCGCGATCGAGCAGCACGGTGGCGATGCCGGCGCGCGCGCAGACCAGGGCGATGCCCGCGCCCATGGTGCCGGCGCCGATCACGCCCACGCGCTTCGGCTCGAAGCGCGGCACGTCAGGGCTGCGGCGCGTGAGCTTGCGCGCCGCGTTGGCCGCGATGAACTGGGTGCGGATGCGGTTCTTGGCGGATGGCGAGGTCACGACCTGGGCGAAGTAGCGCTGCTCGATCGCGAGGCCCGCGTCGATGTCGCGCTGCAGCGCCTGGCCGAGCACGTGCAGCAGCACGCCGGGCGCGCGGTCCTCCATCGGCGACTTGCGCCGCAGCTGCGGCCAGGCATTGAAGAAGAAGGCGCGGCCTTCCAGCGATTGCGGCTCGAAGCCCGGATAGCGGAAGCCCTTGCGGTCCCAGGGCTGCTGCGCCTGCGGATGGGCGAGCACCCAGGCGCGCGCGGTCTCGAGCAGGCGGTCGGCCGCCACCACTTCGTTCACCAGCCCGAGCGCCAGCGCCTCGGCGGCGCCGACCGGCTTGCCGTCCATCAGCAGCCGCGTCGCGGGCGCGATGCCGATCAGCCGCGGCAGGCGCTGCGTGCCGCCGGCGCCGGGGATCAGTCCCAGCGTGACCTCGGGCAGGCCGAACCGGAGCCGCGCGTCGTCCGCCGCCAGCCGGTGGTGGCAGGCCAGCGCGACCTCGAGCCCGCCGCCCAACGCCGAGCCGCCGAGCACCGCCACGAAGGGCTTGCCCGCGCGCTCCATGCGGCGCAGCGTCGCACCGACGGTGGAGACCTTGGCGATGGCGCCTTCGGCCGTCTGCGTGGCATAGAGGCCCAGCAGGTCGCCGCCCGCGACGAAGTCGCGCTTGGCCGAGCGCACCAGCACGCCGCGCACCGCGTCGTCGGCCAGCGCCCGGTCGACCGCCGCCGAGAAGGCCGCGATCGAGGCGTCGGTCTTGAGGTTGACCGGTCCGTCCGGGTTGTTCCAGACGATGTGGGCGACGCCGTCGGCGTCTTGTTCGTAGTCGATCATTTGCAGCGCTCCCTCAGACCAGTTCCACAATCGTTGCGACGCCCATGCCCAGGCCGGTGCACATCGCGACCAGCCCGCGGCGCAGTCCGCGGCGCTCGAGTTCATCGACCAGCGTCCCGATCAGCATCCCGCCGGTCGCGCCGACCGGATGGCCGAGCGCGATCGCGCCGCCGGCGACGTTCATGCGCTCGGGATCGACCCCCAGGTCTTTCATGTACTTGAGCACCACGGAGGCGAAGGCCTCGTTGACCTCGAACAGGTCGATGTCCTGGATGCGCAGCCCGGCGCGCGCGAGCGCCTTCTCGGTGGCCGGCGTGGGAGCGGTCAGCATGACGCAGGGGTCGGCGGCCGCGCTCGCGGTGGCGAGCACGCGCGCGCGGGGCTTGCGGCCCAACTGGTCGCCGAGCCGGTGGCTGCCGAGCAGCACCGCGGAAGCGCCGTCCGAGATGCCGGATGAATTGCCGGCGTGGTGCACGTGGTTCACCCTGTCGACCTGCGGGTAGCGGTAGCGCACGGTGGCGTCGAAACCCATCTTCTCGCCGGAGCTCAGGAACGAGGCCTTGAGCGCCGCGAGCGAATCGACCGTGGTCTCGGGCCGCACCAGCTCGTCGGTTGCCAGGCACAGGCGGCCGTTGCGGTCGTGCACGGGCACCAGCGAGCGGTCGAACCAGCCGGCGCGCTGCGCGGCGGCCGCGTTCTGGTGCGAGCGCGCCGCGAAGGCATCGACGTCGGCGCGCGAGAAGCCTTCGAGGGTGGCGATCAGGTCCGCCGCCACGCCCTGGGGCGTCTGCAGCACGCGGTCGTTGAAATAGACGTCCGAGACCGAGGGGCCGCCGGTGCCGAAGAGCATCGGCACCAGCGAGTTCATTTCGACGCCGCCCGCGACCACGCAGTCGGCCTGGCCCGCCATGATCTTGGCGGTCGCGGCGTTGACCGCGTCCAGGCCTGAGCCGCAGAAGCGCGCCACCATGAAACCGGGCACCGTGTCGCCGTAGCCGGCCTCGATCACGGCCGAGCGCGCGATGTTCGCGCCCTGGTCGCCGACGGCCTCCACGCAGCCGAGGATGACTTCATCGACCACCGCGGGGTCGAAGCCGTTGCGCTCGGGCAGGGCCCGCAGCACCGTGGCCGACAGTTCGAGCGGCGACAGCGTGTGCAGTGCGCCCTGTGCCTTGCCGCGGCCGCGCGGCGTGCGCACCGCGTCGTAGATCAATGCTTCCAATTTCCGTACCTCTCTAGTTGCTGCCCGATGCGCGGGGCCAGAGGCCGCGCGCAATGATTTCCTTCATGATTTCGGAGGTGCCGCCGGCGATGCGCTCCACGCGCGCATCCGCATAGGCGCGCGACACCTCGTACTCCGACATGTAGCCCCAGCCGCCGTGCTGCTGCAGGCAGGCGTCGACGCAGCGCCCGAGCATCTCGGTCACCCAGAGCTTTCCCGCCGCGGCCGTGGTCGCGTCCAGCGTGCCGGCCATGTGCTCGGCGATCAGCCGGTCGACCAGCGCGCGGCCCGCGAGCAGGTCCGCCTTCGCCGTGGCGAGCGCGAAGCGCGTGTTCTGCATCTGCGACAGCGGCGCGTCGAACACGCGGCGCTCGGCCACGTAGGCGCAGGTGTCGCGGAACACTGCCTCGGCCCGGGTCTGGCAGGTGATGCAGATGGTCAGCCGCTCGCGCGCCAGGCCGTGCATCAGGTAGCGCATGCCCTGGCCGGCCTCGCCGAGCAGGTCCGCGCCATCGAGTTGTACTTCGTCGAAGAAGAGTTCGGACGTGTCCTGCGCGTGATGGCCGAGCTTCTCGAGCTTGCGGCCACGCTGCACGCCTTGCAGGGCGGCATCGACCAGGAAGATCGACAGCCGTTCGTCGTCGTCGGTCTTGGCCGCGACCACGAACAGGTCGGCGAGTTGCCCGTTGGAGATGAACACCTTCTGGCCCGAGAGGCGCCAGCCGCCGTCCGTTCGCCGGGCGCGGGTGCGGATGGCGCGCAGGTCGCTGCCCGCGGCGGGCTCGGTCATCGCGACCGCGGCGATGGCATCGCCCGCCACCAGACGCGGCAGCCAGCGCTCGCGCTGCGCATTGCTGCCGAAATGGGCGAGGTAGGGCACGGCCATTTCCGAATGGATGCCGAAGCCCGGCCCGGCCGCATGCGCGAAAGCCATCTCCTCGAGCGCGACCACGGTGTAGAGATAGTCGGCGCCCGCGCCGCCCCATCGGCTGTCGACGGTGCAGCACAGCATGCCGAGCTGGCCGGCCTGCCGCCAGATGTCGCGCGGCACCTGGCCGGCGCGCTCCCAGTCGCGGTGGTGCGGCACGATGCGCTCCGCGACGAAGCGCCGCACCTGGGCGCGGAAGTCCTCGTGCTCGGGCTGGAACAGGTGGCGTGTGAAGAGCAGTTCGGTCATCGCGCCGCGCTCCTCAGGAGATGCGCCTCGCGCAGCGCCTTTTTCTGGACCTTGCCGACACCCGACAGCGGCAGCGATTCGGCGAAGTCGTAGCTGCGCGGCACCTTGTAGCCGGCCAGCCGCGCGCGGCAGTGGGCGTCGAGCGCCTCGCGGTCCAGCGCGAAGCCGGCACGCGCGACGACGACCGCATGGACGCGTTCGCCCCAATGGTCGTCGGGCAGGCCGATCACCGCGCATTCGCGCACGGCGGGATGGCCGGCGATGGCGCTCTCGACCTCGGCGCAGTAGATGTTCTCGCCGCCGCTGATGATCATGTCCTTGATACGATCGACCACGAACAGGAAGCCCTCGTCGTCGAGGTAGCCGCCGTCGCCCGAGCCCAGCCACCCGTCCTTCAGCGTTGCCTGCGTCTGCGCGGCATCGTTCCAGTAGCCGCGCATCACGGGCACGCCGCGGATCTGGATCTCGCCGACCTGGCCCGCGGGCAGCGGCTGCCCCTGGCCGTCCACGATCCGGATCTCGAAGCCCTCGGTCGCGGTGCCGGCGGCGCCGAGCTTGCCGGCGAGCGGTCCCGCGAGCACGTGCCGTTCGGGAGGCAGCATGACGCAGGCGCCGCAGCTTTCGGTCATGCCGTAGAACTGGTGGATGCCGGCATTCGGAAAGGCGTCGAGCACGCGCTGCAGCAGCGCGGCGGAGATCGGCGCCGCGCCGTACGAGATGCGGCGCACGCGCGCGAGCAGCGCGTCGTCGCGGCACGGCGCATCGAGCACCGCGGCGAGCATCGTCGGCACCAGCTGCAGGTGGGTGATGCCGTCGCGCGCGAGCCGCCGGTAGAAGTCCTCGGGCGTGAAGCGCGCCATGAAGCCGTGGCCGCCGCCGGCCAGGCTCACGGCCAGGCCGATGCCGAGGTCGGCCAGGTGGAACATCGGCGCGGCATGCAGGTACACCGTGTGCTCGTCGTGCGCGAGATCGCGCCGCATGTTGGTGGCCGCGGCGGCGAAGTTGCGGTGCGTGAGTTCCACGCCCTTGGGCAGGCCGGTGGTGCCGCCGGTGTACATGAGCGCCGCGAGCGCCGCGGGGTCAACCGCGAAGGCCGGGATCGGCTCGCTGGCGGCAAGGTGGCCATGCAGCGCCTCGTCGAGCGTCAGCACCGACTTCGGCGCATCCGCCGCGGCGGCGATGGCCTGGCCGAAGTCGCGGAAGTCGTCGTCCACGACCAGCATCGATGCCCGCGAATGCGCGAGGATGAAGCGCAGCTCGTCGTTCGCGAGCCGCGTGTTGAGCGGCACCAGCACGCCGCCAGCCCACCACACGGCCAGCAGCAGCTCGAAATGGCGCGGCGAATTGAGCGCGAGCGTGGCCGCGCGGTCACCGGGGTTCAGGCCCGCCGCGCGCAGGCCGCCGGCCATCGAGGCCACGCGCCGCAGCACTTCGCCCCAGCGCGAGGCCTCGCCCTCGCCGGCGAACGCGCGGCGATCGGGATGCGCCGTGGCGAGCGCCGCGAGCGCCTGGACGATCGGCGTCTCGTTCATTCGAGTCGGATCCCGGCCGCGCGGATCATCCGGCCCGCGTTCTCTTCGTCGCGCCGCACCAGTGCCTGGAACTCGGCCACCGTCATCTGGCCCGGCTCCTGGCCAAAGTCGACGAGCTTGGTGACCAGTTCGGGGGCCTGCAGCGCCTTGCGCATGTCGGCGCCGAGCTTCTGGACGATGGCGTCGGGCACGCCGCGCGCGGCGAAGACGCCGATCCAGGCCGGCGTCTCGAAGCCCTTGATGCCCAGTTCGGCGAAGGAGGGGACGGCCGGCAGGAAGCGCGAGCGCCGCTCGCCGGTCACGGCCAGGGGCACCAGCTTGCCGCTCGCGATGTGCTGCTTGACCGTGCCGTAGTTCGAGACCGCCAGCGTGACCTCGCCCCCCAGCACCGCCTGCACGGCGGGCGCCGCGCCCTTGTAGGGCGAGTGGACGATCTCGGTGCCCGAGGCGCGGTTGAGCTCGTTGAGCACCAGGTGCGAGTTGGAGCCGATACCGTAGGAGCCGAAGGCGAAGCGATGGGGCTCGCGCCGCGCGGCGGCGAACAGCTCGGGCAGGGTGCGCGCGCCGGCGGCGGGGTTGGCCACCAGCACCAGCTGCTCGACGGTGATCGCGCCCACCGGCACCAAGTCGGTGGCGGGATTGAACGGCACCTTGGCCATGAGGTAGGGCAGCTGCGTCGTCAACGAGATGGTCGCGAGGAAGGTGCTGCCGTCGCGCGGCGCGTTGAGCACGGTCTCGGCCGCGATGATGGTGTTGGCGCCGGGCTTGTTGTCGATGACGGTGGCCGTGCCGCCCCAGCCCTTGCGCAGCTGCTCGCACAGCTGCCGCGTGGCGATGTCCGCGCCGCCGCCGGGGGCGAACGGCACCACCAGCCGCACCGGGCGCTGCGGCCATTCGGCCGCCTGTGCCAGCGCCGGCGCCTGGGACAGCGCGCCGAACCCGGCGCCGAGCGCGCCCTGCATGAGCGATCGTCTTGAAAGCATCGTTGTCTCCTTTTGTTGTTTTCGTGACGAACATGAATTCATGTTCACACGAAGGGATTCGTCCTCTTTCGAGGGTGATTTCCTGCGATGCCTGATTAAAACGCCGTCAAATATAAAAGTAAATCTCCATTCATATATCGTAAACCCTAGGTTTAGGCCAAAGAGAGAGGAGCCTCTATTGCATAATCGCAAGTAAAGGAAGATTCAGAATGGAAGCAGAGGTAGCAGTCCGCAAGCGTGCGACCACCAAGGGCGACGCGACCCGCGAGGCGGTCAAGCAGGCGGCCAAGCGCGCGATCGCGAGCGACGGGTTCTCGGGCGTGAAGATCGCGGACATCATGGCCAAGGCCGGCAAGTCGCCGGGCGCCTTCTACCTGTACTTCAAGACCAAGGAGCAGTTGCTGCTCGAGTTGGTCGAGGACTTCCGCCGCCGCCTCAAGGACGAGGTCAACAAGCCGCTCGAGGAGCGGGAGACGGCGTTCGACACGCTGTCCACGCGGCTGGGCGCGTTCTGGAAGATCTACCGCGACGACTGGCCCACGGCCACCGCGGCCTTCCAGATGGCGATGGTCGACAGCCAGTTCGAACGCGCCTGGCGCAACGTGCGCCAGCAGGGCATCCGCGGTGTCTCCGCGCTGATCGAGCTGTCCAAGAAGCAGGGCTATGCGCGCGACCTCGACACCGAGCTCGCGGCCTCCGCGCTGTGCTCGATGCTCGAATACACCTGCTACAACTGGACCGCAAAGGGGGGCGACTTCCCCGATCGCTTTATCGACGACTCCACCGCCGTGAAGGTGCTTTCCTATCTCTTCGTCAACGCGGTGAGCGGCGGCCACGGGCTGCCGGGGTCGCAGCCAGGCGTCGCTGCCTGAGCCCGCCGCCGGGCTCCCGCGTCGCGCAAATCACGAGGACCGGTAGCGCTCCAGCCAATGCGCGTAAGGCGCCGGCAGCGTCCAGGCCGCCTTGTCCACGCCGAGCTCGAGCGCGGCGCGGTACGGCCAGTGCGGATTTGCGAGCAGCGGCCGGCCCAGCGTGACCAGGTCGACGGTGCCGCCGGCGACCAGCTCGTCCGCCTGCCGGGGCTCGCTGATGAACCAGCTCGTGGTGGCGGGCAGGCCCGTTTCGCGTCGCACGCGCTGCGCGATCGGCGCCATCAGCGCCGGGCCCCACGGGATCTTCGCGGTGGGCGTCGAGAAGCCGATGCTGACGTCGATAAAGTCGAGGCCGGCCGCCTTGAGCCTGCGCACGAGCTCGATGCCTTCCTCGAGGTCGTCCTGGCCGGCGAACTCGGTCACGCCGAAGCGGGCCGCGAGCGGCAGGCGTTCGGGCCAGACCTCGCGCACGGCGGCGAGCGTCTCGATCAGGAAGCGCGCGCGGCCTTCGAAGTCGCCGCCGTAGGCGTCGGTCCGCTTGTTGGACCAGGTCGAGAAGAAGCTCTGCGCGAGGTAGCCGTGCGCGAAATGCAGCTCGAGCCATTCGAAGCCCGCGTCGAGCGCGCGCCGGGCCGCGGCCACGAAGTCGCCCTTGACGCGCTGGATGTCGGCCAAGGTCATGGCCTCGGGCACCTTCGGGAGGCCGCCGCCGAACGCGACGGCCGAGGGGGCGATGGTCTGCCAGCCGCGCGCGTCGTCGGCGGCAATGTGGTCGTCGCCTTCCCAGGGCCGGTTGGCGCTCGCCTTGCGCCCGGCGTGGGCGATCTGGATGCCGGGCACGGCGCCCGCGGCTTTGACCGAGGCGACGATCTTGCGCCATTCGTCGGCCTGCGCGTCGGTCCAGATCCCGGCGCATCCGGGCGTGATGCGGCCCTCGGGCGAGACGGCCGTGGCTTCGGCGATGACCAGGGCCGCGCCGCCGCGCGCGAGGCCCGACAGATGGACGTGGTGCCAGTCGTTGACCACGCCGTCGACGGCGGAGTACTGACACATCGGCGAGACGATCATGCGGTTTTTCAGCGTGACGTCTTTCAGGGTGAAAGGCGAGAAGAGGCTTGACATCGGATCCCCGGTGAACGTGTGAATGACAAGATTCGATAGTACTCTAGTTCGATAAATATCGAACAATAGGACAAATCGCGATCCGTGCTATGGTCGCGCGATGCGCAGCCTCCACCATCCGGCCCTCGACGATGTCTCGCTGACCCAGGTCCTCTATGCCCTGAGCGATCCCGAGCGGCTGCGCGTGGTGCACGAACTGGCCGGTTGCGGCGAGGCCACCTGCGCCGCGCTGGGTGGCGGCAGGGCGAAGTCGAGCATGTCGCATCACTTCAGGGTGTTGCGCGAAGCGGGCATCGTGCGCACCCGCACCGACGGCCCGGCGCACATGAACGAACTGCGCCGCAAGGAAGTCGACAAGCGCTTTCCCGGCCTGCTGAAGGCCGTGCTCGCGGTCCAGGAGCCGGCCGCGAAGCAGGGCTGAGGGCGCTGCCTCAGACCCGCTCGAAGCTCTGCACCTGCTTCGAGACCACCCAGTCGGTCGTCAGGCTGTTGAAGCTCTGGAAGTGCGCGCTCGCCAGATGCGCGTCGAAGGCCGCGCGGTCGTCGTAGACCTCGTAGAGGAAGACATGGCCCGCGTCGTCGGGCGCCACGCAGACGTCGAACTGCCGGCAGCCGGGCTCGTGCTCGACCGAGCGCGAGGCGTTGGCCTTGATCTCGCGGAGGAAGTCTTCCCGGTGTTCGGGGGCGATGTGGAAGTGGACGGTGACGATGTGCATGGAGGCCACATTCAATGTGTTTCCCCATGGCCCTGCGGCAAAAGGGGACGTTCAGCCCGACTTCCCGCGTCCCGACTTCTTCCCGCCCTCGGCCCGCGCCGTGGGTGCCGAAGCCTGGCTGGCCTGCAACTGCTCCACCCACAGCAAGGTGTCGACGTAGGTCATGAAGCGGTTGAGGTACTCGGGCGAGAGATCGCGCATGAGGATCAGCGCGCGGTGCACGAGGTGGTGCGAATTGAGCGGACCCGCGTTCTCGGGCATCTTCGCGAGCGACTGCGTGAGCCGGCGATCGGCGCTCAGGCGCGACCAGGTGCCGCGGAAGTAGCGCATGGTCTTGAGCTCGGCGGGCGCGGCGGCGACGGACGAGGCGGGGCTCGCCGACGTGGCGCGAGCCGGCACGGCACCGCTGGGCGCCGAGGCTTCCTCGGACAGCGGCGACTGGCGCGCGATGTGTTCGACGAGCTCGGCGAGCGCGCTGCGTGGCAATGGCCGCGCAGCCGCGGCCGGCGCCTGCGGCACCGCCTTCTCGAAGTCCTCGCCGTAGCGGCTCAGCAGTTGCCGCAGCCGCTCGTCGAGCAGCCGCCTGGCCTCGCCATGCTGCGCCGCGGTGCGTTTCGCGAGCGTCTCGATGAAATGCAGCCGCACGGGATCGAAGCGCTCGGCCCCGCGCGCGCGCCAGGCCGCGACGACCGCGAGCGGGTCGTTGTTCGCGTCGATGGGCGCGTCGCTACTCACGGGCCTTCGCTGCGGTGCCGGTGCCCGCCGCATAGGAGGGGCGCGGCGTCGGCGCCATCTCCACGCGCCGGTTCTTCGCGCGGCCATCGGCATCGGCATTCGAGGCCACGGCCTGTTCGGCGCCGAAGGCCGCGGCGAACACCGCGGAGGAGGGCACGCCTTCCTCGATCAGCGTGCGGGTCACGGTCAGCGCGCGCTGGGCCGAGAGCTCCCAGTTGTCGGCGAACAGGCGCGCGCCCTCGCGCATCTGGCGGTTGTCGGTGAAGCCGCTCACCATCAGGATCTCGTCGCGCGAACGCAAGTAGGTGGCCAGCGGCGCCGCCAGGCTGCGCAGCACCTGCCGGCCCTCGGGCTGCAGGTCGGCGGAGTTGAAGGCGAACAGCACGCTGCCGCTGATGCCGATGCGCCCGTTGTTGAGCGTGACGCGGCCCGCGGCCAGCGGCCCGGCCAGCGCCTTCTCGAGCGCCTCGCGGCGCTGCGCCTCGGCCTGGCGCTGCTTGACCTCGGATTCGAGCCTGGCCGCGAGGTCGAGCTGCATGCCGATCGCGCAGACCAGGATCAGCACGAAGGCGCCGAGCAGGCCCGACATCAGGTCGCCGAAGACGGCCCAGACCGGCACGCTGGTGTCGAGACCGGCGTCGTCGATGTCCGCGTCCTGGCGCATCACGCCTCGCTGGCCACGGCGGCGGGCTGCCGGCTGGCGATCTGCTGCAGGTCTTCGACGATCTGCTTCTGCGACATGATGCTGAGGTCGATGACCTCGCGCGCCTGCGCCACGTAGTAGGCCAGCTGTTCGTCGCTGCGCGCCATCGACTTGCCAAGCGCGCCTTCCACGCGCTGCAGGTGCGCCACCAGCTTGTCGTTCGATTCGCCGAAGCGCTGCACCGCGAAGCCGAAGGTCTCGCCGAGGCTCGCGACCTCGACCGCGCTGCCCGTGACCTGCGCGGCCACCTCGGCCATCTTGCCGGTCTGCGTCTCCACCTGTTCGGCGAAGCGGCTGCCCGCGCGCTCCATGGCCTCGGCCGAGGCCGCCACCAGCGCGTCGACCGCACTGCGCTGCTCGGTGGAGGCATGGTTGACCGCGTCGAGCAGCGTGCCCAGCGTCTCGAGCAGGCGGTTGCGTTCCTCGAGCATCGCGTTGTCGCGCGCCATGCTGTCCGACAGCTTCTGGCGCAGCTCCGACACCACCTCGGCGGCGGCGCGCGGCGCTTCGGCGGCCGCTTGCAGCAGCTGCGCGATCTCGGTGACGGTGCGCTTGGCATGCGCCTCGTTCTGCGACGACATCTCGCCGGCGGTCTTCGTCAGCGCATCGAGCAGCTGGCGCTGCTGGTCGGCGCTGTGCGCACCGGCCTGCCGCCATTCACGCTGCAGCGAAGTGGCCATGGACTCGAGCGAACCGGTCCAGGCGGCGAGGCGCTGTTCGTCGCGCGACGAGAGGTCGGCCTGCGTCTCGAGCAGCTTCTGTTGATGGTTGAGCGCATGGGCACCGGCCTGTTGCCATTCCTGCCGCAGCGACGCGGCCATGGCCTCGAGCGAGCCGGTGAAGGCCGCGAGGCGCTCCTCGTCGCGCGCGGCGAGGTCGGCTTGCGTTGCGAGCAGCTTCTGCTGATGGCCCAGCACATGGCTGCCCGCCTGTTGCCATTCCTGCTGCAGCGACGCGGCCATCGCCGCGAGCGAGCGGGTCCAGGCCGACAGCCGTTCCTCGTCGCGCGACGAGAGATCGGCCTGGGTGTCGAGCAGCTTCTGCTGGTGGATCAGTGCCTGCGCGCCGGCCTGCTGCCATTCCTTCTGCAGGGCCGCGCCCATCGAGGTCAGCGATTCGGTCCAGGCCGCGAGCCTTTGCTCGTCGCGCGCGGCCAGTGCAGCCTGCAGCTCGCCCCGCGCGTCGCCCACGGTGCGCAGCAGCGAGGCCGCATGCGCCTCGAAGGCCGTGGCGGCGGCCGACAGCGCCTGCTGCGCGTCGCCCGAGAGCCTGTCGCTCGTCTCCTGATGCCGCGCCAGCGCCTGTTGCCAGGTGTCGGACACCTTGCCGACCGTGGTCTCGAGCCGCGTCGACACGCCGTCGACCAGCGCGGTCGAGCGCTGCTCGAAGCTCTGCGCGAAGCCTTCGAGCGAGCCGCGCAGGTCGCTCGACAGCGCCTCGCTGGTGCGCTGGTGCGCGGCGAGCGCGCCCTGCCAGGTGTCGGCCACGCGGCCGGTGCTGGCCTCGAAGCGCGACGACAGGCCCTCGAGCTGCTGCTGCACCGTCTGCGCGATGCTGCCGTGCAGCGAGGCGGTCTCGCGCGCGATGCCGGCCATGGTGGCCTCGACCACCGGCTGGATCGCGGCGCCGGCCACGCGCGCGCTCTCGATCAGGCTGTGCTTGAGCGACTGGTCGACCGAGCTCGCGAGGCCGGCGTAGACCGCCTCGGCCTTGCCGTGGAACTCGGCCTGGTTGCCGATCAGGCGCTCGCTGAGCACCTGGGTCTGGCGCTCCATCGCGCCCATCATGGCCTGCAGCTGGCCGACCAGCTCGGGCATCAGGTCGGCCTGGCGCTGCAGCAGCTTGAAGGATTCGTCGCGCCGGTGCGCCTGCGAGTGCACGCGCAGGGTGCTCGCGATCTTCGCGTCGAGCGCCTGCGAGGCCTGCAGCCGTTCGCGCCGGCACAGCGCCGACACCAGGCCCAGCGCCGCCGAGGCCGCCACGCCGGCCACCGAGGTGCCGAAGGCGAGGCCGAGGCCGCGCACCGGGGCCGAGAGCGATTCGCGGATCGCCTCGAGGTCAGTCGCGCCCTGCAGCGCCGCGCCGGTGCCGTTGAGCGTGACCACCATGCCGAGGAAGGTGCCGAGCATGCCCAGCAGCACCAGCAGGCCCGCGAGGTAGGGCGCCAGCGCCGGCCCGGGCAGGCCCACGCGTTCGCCCTCGACGCGCAGGCGCACCGCGTTGCGCAGCGAGGGATGCAGCGAGGCGAGCCAGTCGCCGAGGCTGGCCGGGGGCTCGGACAGCGCGTTCGTCGCCTGCACCAGCGAGCCCGTGGCCTGCTGGAAGCGGTGCAGTTCGAGCCCGCCCATCAGGTAGAACGCGGCCACGAGCCCGGTGACGGCCAGCGCCAGCGTGTTCGTGCCGATGTAGCCGGCGCCGACCCAGCCGACGACGGCCAGGCCTGCGACGAACACGGCGTGATGGAGAAATCGGGTCATGTGTATCCAGTCAGCCCTTGTGACCGGCGCGCAGGGCTTCGAGCAGCCCGTCGACCGGTTGAAATCGAAAGTCCAGTTCGGCCTGCAGCACGTCCTGGATGTCCTTGCGGAAGACCGCGAGCCAGTCGGCATGGCCGCCGGCGGCGTTGTCTTCCGCGCCCGTTTCCTCGTCCTGGCGGGCCTTGCGCAGCCGCGCGAAGCGCTTCTCGAGCGCCGCCGGCACGCTCGCCAGCAGGCTGCGTTCGCGCGCGCCCAGCACCTGTTCCATCACCACGTCGACGGCGGCGAGCCGCGCCATGTCGTGCGAACCGGCCGCGAGCCGCGCGCGCAGCCGGCCGCGCAGCGGGCCGATGGCCGTCTCCATCGCCTGCTGCCGCGCGAGGTAGCGCTGGCGCATCGGCGCGAAGTCGGGCGGCGGCGTTTCGGCGCCGGCGGTGGCCGCGGCCGCGCGTGCCTTGGCGGGCGCGAAGCTGCTGTCCTCGGCGATCGCCTGGGCCAGCGCGGCGCGCACGCGCGCGCATTCGCTTTCATCGGCGCGCACCGAACCCCGCGGGGCCGGCGGCAGGCTGGCCGGCGTGCCGTTGAGGGCGGCCGACAGCGAGATCGCGTCGGTCCAGCCGAACCATTGGCTCAGCCGGTCCGCCGAAGCCTGTTCGGATTCGCGGATGTCGCCATCGGTCAGTCGGGAGAGCAAGCGGACGAGCGCCGAACCGTTGAAACCAGTGCGCTGTGGAACGTGCGCCATGCCAGAGTCGGAAAAACCCGGCAGTCTACACCGCCGACCCTCGGCGGAATCCCGAGGCCGGGCCCGCTGGCAGTGGCCCGGACGGCGTTTCGCCAGGGGCGGCGCGGGCCAGCGAGCGGGGCACGAATTTGTATCGAAATCCAACCCGCCCGCGCCGGGCCCGGCGCTCAGGCCGGGGGCTTGGGCAGCGCGTGTGCGAGCAGCGCCACGGCCGCCTCGACCGGCCGGTCCACCGCCAGGCCCTCGGCCCAATCGAAGCGCAGCCCTTCGAAGGCCGCCCCGCCGGGCACCAGCCGCGTTGCGCCGGCCGCGCGCGCGCGGGCCGACAGCGCGCGCACCTGCGCGCGGAAGCGCTCGGGATCGGCCCGCAGCGCCGCGCCGTCGCCATCGAGCGCGAACACGCCCGCCAGCAGGTGCGACGCGCCGCCGGCCGCCACGCAGTCGGTGAGGATCGGCACCCAGGTCGCGCCCGCCGTGAGGATCGCGAAGCGCTCGCCGCGTTGCCGCGCGGCCAGGATGGCGGCCTCCGCCAGGCCGGTCACGGGCACGCCGGCGCGCTCGCGCAGCACCGCCAGCCCGGGGTCGCCGAAGCAGGCCAGCAGGATGGCGTCGGCGCGCGGCGCCTCGGCCAGCAGCGCCGGCATCGCGGCCGCGGCCGCGTCGTAGCTCGGGCGGTCCTTGATCACCGGCGGCCCGGCGGAGGCGGTCCAGCCGATGGCCCGCAGGCCCGGCGGCAGCAGCGCGCGGGCGGCCGAGACCACGGCTTCGGTCATCGCCTGGCTGGTGTTCGGGTTGAGCACCAGCAGCGTGGCGTCGCTCATCGGCCTTCGTCCGTGGACTGCGCGGCGCGCTGGCCCGCCCACATGCGCAGCAGCACGCCCACCACGTCCTGCGAGGGCGCGGCCGCGCCGGGTCGCAGCCGGGTCTCGACCAGCGACAGGTGCGAGCGCATCGCGCGCGCGGCACCGCCGCCGTCGCCCTTGAGCAGCGAGGTGAAGATGTCGCGGTGCTCGTCGCAGGCGCATTGCGCCGAATGCGGCGCCTCGTACATCGCCACCAGCATCGAGGTCCGGCTCACCAGTTCCTGCATCTGCTGCAGGATGAAGGTGTTGCCCGTGGCCTCGGCCAGGATCATGTGGAAGTCGGCCGACAGCCGCACCGAGGTGGCGCGGTCGCCCTCGGCCAGCGCGGCCTGCTCGCGTTCCATGTGCTCGTCGAGGCGGCGCAGCGCCTCGGCGCCCGCGTTCTGCGCCAGGTGGGCGACGATGCCGCCCTCGAGGATGCGGCGTGCGTCGTAGATCGAGCGCGCCTGCTCGAGCGAGGGCGCGGCCACGAAGGCGCCGCGGTTCGGGATCATCTCGATCAGCCGGTTGGTGCCCAGCCGCAGCAGGATCTTGCGGATGCGCTCGCGGCTCACGCCGAAGACCTCGGCCAGCGCGGTCTCGCGCAGCGGTGCGCCGGGCGCGAGCGCGCCGGCCAGCAGCGCGCGCGAGAGCGTGTCGTAGACCGCGTCCTCGCGTTCCTTCATGCGGCCGTGCCCTCGTCGGTGTGCGCCAACCAGTGGCGGGCGATGCGTTCGCGGCTGGTCACCCAGGCGCCGCCCTTGTCGTGGAGGTGGCGCAGGATGCGCTCGAGCGCGCCGATGCGCCCGGGCCGGCCGATCATGCGCAGGTGCAGGCCCACCGACAGCATGCGCGGCGCGTCGCTGCCCTCGCGCCACAGCCAGTCGTAGGCGGCACAGACGTAGTCGGCGAAGGCGTCGCCGGTATCGAAGCGCTGGGTGTTCTGGAACTGCATGTCGTTGGTGTCGAAAGCATAGGGCAGCACGAGGTGCGGCCGGCCGTCGACCGCCACGCGGTAGGGCGTGTCGTCGTTGTAGGCGTCGCTGTCGTAGAGGAAGCCGCGCTCCACCAGCAGGCGGCGCGTGTGCGGGCTCGGGTTGGAGCGCGTGTGCCAGCCCACGGGGCGGCGCCCGGTGGCGGCCTCGATCGCGGTGCAGCAGCGGTCGATGGCCAGCCGCTCCTCGTCGAGCGTGAGGTCGATGCCGCGCTCCCAGCGCCAGCCGTGCGCCGAGACCTCGTGGCCGGCCTGCGATGCGTGCCGCGCCAGCCACGGCGAGCGCTCCACCGCGCGGCCGCAGGCGCTGAGCGTGAAGTGCCCGCCATGCTGCTCGAACAGGTCGGCGATGCGCCAGTAGGCCACGCGCGTGCCGTACTCGAAGTGGCTGTCGATGCAGCGGTCGGGCACCGGCTGGCCGTCGATCACCTCGTAGATGGCCTCGTTGCGGCTGTCGCCGTCGGTCATGGAGAACTCCGCGCCCTCCTCGAAGTTGACGACGAAGGAGACGGCCACGCGCGCCGCCTCGGGCCAGTGCACGGCGGGCAGGTCGCGGCCGTAGCCGATGAAGTCGCGCGTGGAGGGTGGAGTGGAAGCAGGGGATGAATCGGCCATGGTCAGAACTGGGCCAGCCGGCGCAGGCCGACCAGCCTTTCGGCGATGAAGAGCACCACGGCGGCCAGCAGGATCAGGCAGGCCGAGATGGCGGCGATGGTGGGGTCTGGCGACTCCTCCAGGTAGTGCAGGATCTCGATCGGCAGCGTCTTGCTGCGCGCGTCGGTCAGGAAGATCGAGATCGGGTAGTTGTCCATCGAGGCGAGGAAGGCGAACAGCCCCGAGGTCAGGAAGGCCGGTGCCAGCGCCGGCACCATCACCTGCAGCAGCGCGCGCGGGCGCGACAGCCCCAGGGTCTGCGCCGCCTCGAGCAGCCGGGTGTCGAACAGCGCCAGGCTCGCATGCACCGTGCGCGTGACGTAGGGCAGGGTGATGACCACGTGCCCGATCAGCAGGCTCCAGAACACGTTGGCCAGCCCGACCGCGCGGAAGGCCTGCAGCAGCGCCACGCCGATCACCAGCCCCGGCATCATCAGCGGCGAGACCAGGAAGGCCAGCAGCGCCTCGCGGCCGCGGAAGCGCCCCTGCTCGATCGCGATCGCGCACAGCGTGCCGAGCACCAGCGCCGCCAGCGTCGCGCCCGCGGCCACCGCGGCCGACAGCAGCACGGTGTCGGCCAGGCCCTCCTTGGCCAGCATCGCGCGGTACCAGCGCAGCGACCACTGGCCCTCGGGCAGGTTGAACACCGGCGAGGGGCTGAACGAGACCAGCACCACCACCACCAGCGGCGCGAGCATGAAGACCGCGGTCGCCGCCATCAGCAGCCCGCCCGCGAGGCGGTTCCAGCGTGTGCTCATCGAAGTACCTCCGTGCTTCGCACTGCGGTGCGAGCTTGCTTGGGGCGGCCCGGCGCGGCGCTCATGTCGTGGCTCCTTGTGGCTGCGCGCGCGCCTGCAGCCGGCGCGTGAGCAGCGTGCTGCCCACCACCACCGCGACCGCGATGGCCAGCAGGATCACCGCGAGCGTCGAGCCCGACTGCCGGTCGCGCATGAACAGGTAGGCGCGCGCCAGCAGCGCGGGCAGGGTCTGGTAGCGGTCGCCCACCAGCAGCGCGGGGATCACGTACATCGACACCGCCATCGAGAACACGAAGGCCGAACCCGCCACCACGCCCGGCAGCGACAGCGGCCAGGTCACGCGCGCGAAGGCATGCAGCGGCGCCGCGCCGAGCGTGGCGGCGGCCTCGGCCAGGCGCGAGTCGATCTGGCGCGCCACCGTGAACACCGGCAGCACCATGAAGGGCAGGAACACGTGCACCGCGGCGATCACCAGCCCGCGCTCGTTGAACAGCAGCCGCGCCGGCTCGTCGACCAGCCCCAGGCCCAGCAATACCTGGTTGACCAGGCCGTTGCTGCGCAGCAGGATGGTCCAGGCGAAGCTCTTGACCACCACGCCCACCGACAGCGGCAGGATCAACGCGAGGAACATCAGCCCCTGCACCGGCAGCGAGGCGCGCGCCATGGCGAAGCCCACCGGGTAGCCGATCAAGAGGCACAGCAGCGTGACGAGCAGCGCGATCTTCAGCGTGTTCCAGACCACGACGGCGCTGAAGGGATCGGTCGCGAAGCGCGCGTAGCCCGCGAGCGAGAAGCCGCCCTGTTCGCCCTGGAAGCTGGTGGCCAGCAGCGCGGCCAGCGGCAGCACGAACAGCAACACGAGGTAGCCCGTGCCCGGCACGGCGAGCCAGCCCGGCGATCCTTCGGCGCGGCGCATGGTGCCGCTCATGGCGCCGCCTCGGCCGCGAACAGCAGCGTGTCGGACACCGGCCATTGCACCGACAGCGTCTCGCCGGGGCGCGGCGCCAGGTCGTCGTGGGCCGGGAATTCCGCGAGCAGCGTCGCGCCGCCGCCGGGCGCGCTGAAGTAGACCAGCCGGTTGGCGCCGCGGTAGACCGTCTGGCTCACCACCAGCGACAGCCGGTTCATGCCCGCGGCCGCGGGCTGCGGATCGCGCGAGGCACGCAGCCGCTCGGGCCGCACGCCCACCAGCACCTCGTGGCGCAGGCCGCCCGCGCCGACGTCGCGCGCGCGCTCGGCCGGCACCTCGATCTCGCCGCAGGCGGTGCGCACGCGCGCGCCCTCGAGCGTGCCGCGCCATTGCGAGGAGAGGCCCACGAAGTTGAGCGCGAACTCGGTGCGCGGCTGGCCGTAGATGTGCTCGGGCACGTCGAGCTGTTCGATCGCGCCGCGGTTCATCACCGCGATGCGGTCGGACATCACCAGCGCCTCTTCCTGGTCGTGCGTGACGAAGATCGCCGTCATGCCCGCGTCGCGCAGGATCTGGCGCAGCTCGACCTGCATGGTCTCGCGCAGCTTGCGATCGAGCGCCGACAGCGGCTCGTCGAGCAGGATCAGCCGCGGCCGCGTGGCGATCGCGCGCGCCACCGCCACGCGCTGCTGCTGGCCGCCCGACAGCGCCGAGATCGGCCGGTCCGCGAGCGCCGCGAGCCGCACCGAGCGCAGCGCCGCGTCCACCGCCGGCGCGAGCTCGGCGCGCGGCGTGCCGCGGGCCTTCAGGCCGAAGGCGATGTTCTCGCTGACCGTGAGGTGCGGGAACAGCGCATAGCTCTGGAACACCACGCCGATGTTGCGCTGGTGCGCGGGCAGCGCGGTCACGTCGCTGCCGCCCACGCGCACCGTGCCGGCGTCGCACGATGCGAGCCCGGCGACGATGCGCAGCAGCGTGGTCTTGCCGCAGCCCGAGGGTCCGAGCAGCGACACGAATTCGCCGGACCCCACCTGCAGGTCCAGCCCGTCCACGACCGTCTGCGCGCCGTAGCGCTTGACGATCCCGCTCAGTTCGAGGGTGCTCATGCGGCGCGCCTCACAGCGCCATCTCGCGGTCCCAGCGCTCCACCCAGGCCTTGCGGTTCTCGGCGATGTAGGCCCAGTCGGGAATGAACACCTCGCCCTTGGGCAGGCCGGCCGGCGCGGCCACGCCGGTGTTGGTGGGCATCGCGAGCGAGATCTCGGCAATCTGCTGCTGCCAGGCACCGAGCATCGCCTCGACGAAGGCATTGGCGAGGTCGGCCTGCGGCCCGCCCCGGACCTTGGCGATGCCGGTCGGCATGGCCATGCCGCCTTCCTTCGGCAGCACGAAGTCGATCGGCGCGCCCTTGGCCTTGCGGTCGAAGGCGTTGAATCCGATCATGCCCGCGATGGCCGTGGCCTCGCCCTGCTCGAGCAGGTTCAGCGCCTGCGGCAGCTGGGTGTAGACGGTCAGCAGGTTGGGCTTGAGCGCCTTGAGCTTGCGGAACGCCGCCTCGGGCTGGTACTGCGAATCCTTCATCGGCTTGCCGGTCTCGAGCGCGGCCGCCACCAGGAACATCGACAGGCCCTCGGTGTTCTGCAGCGAGGGGATCACGACCTTGCCCTTGTTGGCCGGCTCCCACAGCGCCGCGTACGAGGGCAGTTGCTTGAGCTTTCCGGTGTTGACCGCCACGCCGGTGGTCGACTGCATGTAGTTGGCCCACATGCCGTCCATGTGGACCGTGCCGGGCTTGAGCTTCGCGAGGCTGGGAATGTCCTTGGCGGTGAGCGGCTCCAGCACGCCTTCCTTGACGGCCGGGATCATCACCGGGTCGTCCATCAGCACCACCGACATGTACTGGCGGCCCTTGTTGTTGACCATCTTCTCGAGGTTCACGAGCGAGCGCGTGCCCTCGAAGATCACCTTGCAGCCGGTCTGCTTCTCGAACACCGGGATCAGCGGATCGAGGAAGGCCTTGTGGCTGCCCGCGCCGCCGACCACGAGTTCGCGGCCCTTGCCCTGGGCGCGCACCCAGGCCGGCGCGGCCAGCGTGGAAGCGGCGAGGAGTCCCTGCCCGAAGGCGCGGCGCGAGAGGCCGGATGCTGAGCGATTCATCTGCATGTCCTTGGGGGGCGATGCCCCAAATGGGTGGATGGAAGGCCGTGGCAGCCGCCAGTCAGCCCAATAATTGTGCGCTCTTCAAAAGAAATTGTGCACAATTCATGCAGCAAGCCAAATCCGTGCCAACCCCCAGGCGCGGGGTGTAGCGGAAAGAAAACGGGGAGGGCGCTACCTGCGCAACCGGCGCGCCGGCTCGGCCTCGTGCAGGTAGGCCGTGAAGGTGTCGCGCGGCGACGAGCCCGTGTGGCGCGTGAGGATTCGCCCCACCTCGCCGCGGTGGTAGCCGCCATGCGCGATCACGTGGCCCAGCATCTCCTCGCGCGACATGCGGCCGGCCGAGCCGTCGGTGAAGTCGAAGTCGAGGCTGGCTGCCAGCTCGTCGTCGCCGATCGCCTGCACATGCGCCAGGAACCAGCGGTCGTTGTCGCGCACCGCCTGCAGCAGGAGTCCGGGCGCGAGCCGCTCGGGCGAGTGGGTGCCGCCGTAGCCATGGGGCCGGCCCTCGAGGTGGGCCCTGAAGATGCCGTCGACCGCATGGGCGTGGTCGAGGGTGGCCCAGGCCGCCTCGAGGTCGTCGTCGGGCAGCCGGCCCCGCGCGGCCAGCAGGCCCGCGAACAGGCCCTCGTCGGCCCAGGCCTTGTAGCGGAACATCGAGGTCAGCAGCGTGCGTGCGCTCATCGGGGTCTCCTGGCGAGGCGCCGCGGCGCGGCGCGCTTCGGGGCAGGATGATCCCCGGCGCCCATGGCGCGGTCCAATGAAATGCAGCCGCCCCACTGATAAGAGCCCCGCATCAATGCAGGGACTGGCCGGCCGGCCGATTGCGCGGGCGCGGCTTCATGGGCACGATGCTTGCGGATGCGCCGGCGTACGGCCGATCCGCATCCTCCACCTCCAAGGCAGCGCCGATGTCCTTCCTGTGGCCCGGTTACCTCTGGTTCCTGCTGGCGCTCGCGCCGCTGCCGCTGGCCTATGCATGGCTGCTGCGGCGCCGCGGCCGGCTCGCTCAACGCTATGGCCGGCTGCAGACCGAGGGCGCCGCGACGCTGCGGCGCGGCTGGCGCCGGCACCTGCCGCCCGCGCTGTTCCTGCTGGCCTGCGCCGGCCTGCTGTTCGCCGCGGCGCGGCCGGTGGCGCGCGTGCCGCTGCCCTGGGCGCGCACCTCGATCATGCTGGCGATGGACGTCTCGCTGAGCATGCGCGTGAACGACGTCAAGCCAACTCGGCTCGAGGCAGCGCAGGCGGCGGCCAAGTCCTTCCTGCGCGAGCTGCCGCGGCGCATCGAGGTCGGCCTTGTCACCTTCGCCGGCAGCAGCCAGGTCGCGCAGCGCGCCACGCTCGACCGCGATGCGCTCGCGGCCAGCATCGATGCCTTCCAGATGCAGATGGGCACCGCGGTCGGCGATGCGATCGTGCTGTGCCTGGCCGAACTGTTCCCGCAGGACAACATCAGCCTCGGCGAGATGACCTTCGGCGGCAACGCGCCGCGCGGTCGCAGCCTCGACGACAAGGCGAAGCCGCCGCCGCGCCAGATCACGCCGGTGGCGCCCGGCTCCTACGATGCCGCCGCGATCATCCTGCTGAGCGACGGCCGCCGCACCACCGGCATCGACACGCTCGAGGCCGCGAAGATGGCGGCCGACCGCGGCGTGCGCGTCTACGTGATCGGCATGGGCACGCTCGACGGCGACATCGCCGCGCCCGACGGCATGGCGATCTACATGAAGCTCGACGAGCCCACCCTGCGCGAAGTGGCGCGCATGACCGGCGGCGAGTACCACCACGCCGGCACCGCCGAGGCGCTGCACGGCGTCTACGAGAAGCTCGGCTCGCGCGTGCAGGTGCAGCCGCGCGAGAACGAGCTCTCGGGCCTGCTGGCGCTGCTGTCGGCGCTGCTCGCGATCACGGGCGCGGCGCTGTCGGTGCTATGGTTCGGGCGCATCGTCTGAGCCGCGGTTTGCCGCCCGTCACGCGGCGGCGCCACAATCGCGGCCGTACCCGGTGGCCTGCCGGCCGACTCCCTTCATGCAGCACTCCCCATCTCCCTTGCGCACGCGTCCCATCGGTGCCGGCCACCTGCGCGCCTTCGAGGTCGTCGCGCGGCACCTGAACTTCCGCGCCGCGGCCGAGGAGATGGCGCTCACGCAGCCGGCCGTGAGCCGCCAGATCCAGGCGCTCGAGGAGGAGGTCGGCGTGCGCCTGTTCCTGCGCCACACGCGCGCGGTCGAGCTCACGAGCGCCGGCGCCCAGCTGCTGCTCGCGGTGCAGCAGGCGCTGCCGCGCATCGACAGCACCATCCGGCAGATCCGCCAGAGCGCGTCGCGCCGCAGCGTGGCGCTGACCACCTTCGCCTCGTTCGCCTCGATGTGGCTGATCCCGCGGCTGGAGGCCTTCCAGCGCGACCATCCCGACATCGACATCCGCATCGATGCCTCCGACGCGGTGATCGATCTCGAGGTCAGCGACATCGACCTCGCGCTGCGCTACGGCCGCGCCGAGCACATGCCCGAGGGCGCGGTGCGGCTGTTCGGCGAGCACCTGATGCCGGTGGCGAGCCCCTGGCTCATCAAGAGCAGCCCGCCGATCGAGAAGCCCGAGGACCTCGCGCGCTTCACGCTGATCGAGGTCGGCGACGCGCATCCGAGCTACGTCGAGTGGCTGGTCTGGCGCCGCTGGTTCGAGACCAACGGCCTGGCCCGCATCCAGCCGCGCCGCTGGCTCTACTTCAACTACGACTACCAGATGGCGCAGGCCGCGTTGACCGGCCAGGGCGTGGTGCTCGCGCGCAGCCCGCTGATCGCCGAGAGCCTCGCCAACGGCGACCTGGTCGAGGTGCTGCCGCGCCAGCGCATGGATTCGCCGATGGCCTACTGGCTCGTGAGCGGCCCGCGCGATGGCGACGGCCGGCCCGAGCTCCAGGCCTTCGGCGCATGGCTGCTGGAGCAGGCGGTGGCCACGCGCGCCGTGATCGGGGACGCGGTCGGCGACGAGGCGCCGGCGGCACGACGCCAGAGCGCCGCGTCGACGACGGCACCCTGACTGCGCCAGGGCGGCATCGTTTCGCCACGCCGTTCGTCGAGATCCGCTACGCGACCATGACAGCCACGCCGACGGCGGTGGTGGGGCGCGAGCACATCCGCCGCTGACGGGCCACCGTGGCGGGTGGGTCGAATGCTGCCGCCCGTTCAGAAGCTGAACGTTCAGGAGTTGTTCGGTGGCCGCGCGCCGAGGGCCTGACGGCCGCCAAAAGGCCCCAAAAAGCCTCGAAACCACTGCTTTCGGCGCGCAAAAAACGGTGTTTTTCCTTGGCACGGCGCTTGCCATGTCGTGTGCATGACCTCTACCACAGCCACCCCCGAAACACCCGGCGCGCACGGCGCCGATCCCGACGGCCGGCCCGCGCTGCGCGAGGGCGCGACCGGCAGCGCCACGCTCGTCGTCGCGCCGAAGCACCTGGCCAGCGCCTTCGCCGAAGAATCCGGCGAGGCCTATCCGCGGGTGCTCGCCACGCCGGCCCTGGTCGGCCTGCTCGAGCGCGCCTGCGCGGCCATCCTCGTGCCCGCCCTGCGCGCCGGCGAGATGTCGGTCGGACACCGGGTCCAGCTCGTGCACGGCGCGCCCACGGCGCTCGGCCAGGTGGTCCGCGCGAAAGCCACCTTGCTGCGCCGCGAGAAACGCCTCTACGTGTTCGGGGTCGAGGCGCGTGACGACGCGGGCGTCGTGGCCACGGGCGAGCATGCGCGTGCGATCGTGCCGGCCGCCGCGGTCGAAGCCACGGCGCTGCACCGCGCGAACGGCGCCGCGGAGGCCGCGCGATGAGCACCGCCGCGATGCTGCATCCCGAGGTCGAGACGCTCTCGCCCGCGACCCTGCGTTCACTGCAGGAAGCACGCTGGACCGAGCAGTGGCGCTACGTGCGCACCCGCTCGGTGTTCTACCGGCGCAAGCTGTCGGGCTGGCTCGACCGCGCGCTCACCCTCGACGAGCTGCAGGAGCTGCCGCTGACCGAGAAGGACGAACTGCGCCTGAGCCAGGAGGCCGACTACCCGCTCGGCGACTACGTGGCCTGCGCCGAGGGGCGCGTGGTGCGGCTGCACCGCACCTCGGGCACCACGGGCCGGCCGCTGATCCTCGCCAATTCGCGCCGCGACGCCGAGATCGTGGCCGAGGTCGGCGGCCGCTCGATGTGGGCCTCGGGCCTGCGGCCCAGCGACCGCGTGGTGCATTGCCTCAACTACTGCATGTGGACCGGTGGCTTCACCGACCACACCACGCTCGAGGCGGCCGGCGCCACCGTGCTGCCCTTCGGCGTGGGCAACACGCGGCAGCTGATCGATGCCATCCTCGACCTGAAGATCACGGCGATCTCGTGCACGCCGTCCTATCCGGCGCTGCTCGAGAGCGTGCTGCGCCAGCACTATCCGGGGCTGCAGCCGGCCGATCTGGGACTGAAGCTGGGCCTGTTCGGCGGCGAGGCGGGGCTCGACAACGCCGAGTTCCGCGCGCAGATGGAGGCGCGCTGGGGCTTCAAGGTGCGCAACGCGAACTTCGGCCTGTCGGAGGTGATGAGCATCCTCGGCGGCCAAACCGACTGGACCACCGACCTGCTGTTCCACGCCGGCGACGTGGTGTTTGCCGAGATCCTCGATCCCGCCACCCTGCAGCGGCTGCCGATCCGCGAGGGCACGGTCGGCGAGCTGGTCTGCACCCACCTGTGCAAGGAGTGCCAGCCGCTGGTGCGCTACCGCACGCGCGACGTGGTGACGGTGACCGGCACCGAGCCCGGCCCCGACGGCCGCACCGCCTGGCGCTTCCGCGTCAGCGGGCGCACCGACGACATGTTCAACGTGCGCGGCATCAACGTGTTCCCGAGCGCGGTGCGCGCGGCGATCGAGTCGCTGCCCGCGCTGAGCTCGGGGCACTTCCGCATCGTGCTGCGCGGGCCCGGCCCCTACGACCGCGTCGAGCTGCGGGCCGAGGCGGCCGCAGGGCTCGCGCCGGCCGACTGGGAAGCGGCCGCGCGCCGGCTGGAGATCGCGGTGCGCGAGCGCGCGGGCGCGAGTGCGCTGGTGGAAATGGTGCCGTTTGAGTTCTACGAACGCACCGACGGCAAGACCCAGTGGGTCGAGAAGCATTGAAGACCCGCCAGGGACCAACAAACGAGCAAAGGAATTTTCGCCATGGACTACGTCACCCTCGAAACCAGCGACGGCATCGCGCACGTGCGGCTGCAGCGGCCCGAGCGACTCAACGCCATCAGCGCCGTGGTGCTCGACGACCTGCACGAGGCGCTGCGCGAGGCGCAGTCCTCGGCCGACGTGCGCGCGATCGTGTTCTCGGGCGCGGGCCGGGCCTTCTGCGCCGGCGACGACCTCAAGGAGTTCGGCGAGCAGACGCGCACGCCGGCCTCGATCCGCCATCACATCGAGCGCATCCAGACCATCACGCGCGACCTGATGTTCGGCGGCAAGCCAGTGATCGGCGCGATCCACGGCTTCGCGGTCGGCGGCGGCTTCGAATGGCTGCTGAACTGCGACCTGGTGGTGGCCTCCGAGGACCTGGTGTGCTTCTTCCCGGAGATGGACTGGGGCCAGTTCGTGACCGGCGGCGTGACCTGGCTGCTGCCGCAGGCCGTGGGCCACCAGCGCGCGATGGAGCTCTGGCTGCTGGGCGAGCGCCAGTCGGCCGCCGACCTGCTGCGGCTGGGGCTCGCGAACTGGGTGGTGCCGCCCGAGCGCGTGCTGGCGCGCGCCTTCGAGGTGGCGGCGGTGGTGGCTTCGAAGTCGCGGGGCTCGGTGTCGCGGCTCAAGCGCGTGGTGACGATGCAGGCGCAGTCGAACCTCGCGGTGGCGCTCGAGCTCGAGCAGGAGGCCACCGTGGCCGCCTTCGCCACGCCCGACGCCGCCGAGCGCGTGCTGAAGTTCGGGCGTCGCGCCTGAACGGGGAGACCGCGATGAACGTCCGGGCCATCACCTTCGACTACTTCGGAACCCTGGTCGACGTCGACCGCGGCGGCATGGCCGGCATCGAGGCCGTGCTGGCCGAAGCCGGCCTGCGCACCGAGCGGCCGCTGTTCGAGCTCTACCTCGACTGGGACATCCGCAACGTGCAGCGCTACCGCGGCGGGCGCTGGCGCCCCTATCGCCAGGTGGCGCGCGAGGCGCTGCGCGAGACGCTCGAGGCCATCGAGCCCGGCGTCACGGCGCGGCTCGACATCGACCTGCTCAACGAGCTCTACCTCGGCCACCTGGTCGAGTCGGCGCCGCCGCATCCCGAGGTCGAGGCCATCCTGCAACGGCTGGCCGAGCGCTTTCCGCTGATGCCCATCACCAACATGGACAGCGACCTGTGGCAGCGCAGCCAGCTCGTGCGTTTCTTCGACCAGGTCACCACGGCCGAGATGGCACGGGCCTACAAGCCTTCGGAATCGATTTTCAGGCTCGCGCTCGACCGCCTCGCGGTACCGGCGGAGTCGGTGCTGCATTGCTCGCTGGCGAGCTGGGCCGACATCGACGGCGCCAAGCCGCTGGGCATGCAGGTGGCCTGGATCAACCGCGGCGCCGAGCGGCTGAGCGTCTGGCAGCCGCGGCCCGACCACGAGTTCCCCACCCTCGAGGGCGTGCTCGCCCTCCTGGACTAGTCGGTTTCTTCCATTCACTTCGAGGTACAGAACATGCGCCGTTTCCTGCTTCTTGCTGCTTCCCTGGGCCTGTGGGCCTCCCTCCTGCCCGCCAGCGCGCAGGACCTGGTCGTCAAGATCGGCCATGCCGGCCCGCTCAGCGGTCCGCAGGCCAACGCGGGCCGCGACAACGAACGCGGCGTGAAGCTTGCCATCGCCGATCTCAACGCGCAGGACTTCCGCATCGGCGGCAAGCGCGCGCGCTTCGAGTTGGTCTCGGAGGACGACCAGGGCGATCCGCGCACCGGCACCCAGGTGGCGCAGAAGATGGTCGACACCGGCGTGCGCGCGGTCATCGGGCACTACAACTCGGGCGTCTCGATTCCCGCTTCGCGCATCTACAGCCAGGAGGACATCCCGATGATCACCGGCGCGTCCTCGAACCCACAGCTCACGCGCCAGGGCTTCGCGAGCACCTTCCGGCTCGCTGCCAACGACAACGTGATGGGCGCGGCCATGGCCGAGTTCGCCGCCTCGCGCGGCCTGCGAAAGGTGGCGGTGATCGACGACCGCACCGCCTACGGCACCGGCGTGGCCGACATCTTCGTGCAGACCGCCAAGGGCCTGGGCCTCGAGGTGGTGGGGCGCGAGTTCACCAACGACAAGGCCACCGACTTCACCGCCATCCTGACCAAGTTCAAGGGGCTCGCGCCCGAGGCGGTGTTCCTCGGCGGATACTACGCGCAGGGCGCGGGCGTCGCGCGCCAGATGCGCCAGCTCGACATCAACGCGCTGCTGCTCGGCGGCGACGGCATCTGCACGGCCGAGGTGGTGCCGCTGGGCGGCAAGCTGCTCGAGGGCCGCTACTTCTGCGCGCAGAGCGGGCGCCCGCTCGACAGCCTGCCGGGCGGCCCGGCCTTCCGCGAGCGCTTCACCAAGACCTTCGACGCGCCGATCGACGCCTATGCGCCGGCCTTCTACGTGGCGACGCTGGTGGTCGCGCGCGCGATGCAGCAGGCCGGCAGCGACGAGCCGAAGAAGGTCACGGCCGCGCTGAAGACGCTGAAGATGGATTCGATGCTCGGCCCGGTGCAGTTCGACGCCACCGGCGAGTGGCTCAAGGCGCCGGTCACGGCCTACCAGATCGCCGGCGGCAAGCTGGTGCCGGTCGAGCGCAAGCAATGAGCGCGCGTGTGCCGAGGGATGGCGCCAGCGTTCCGCCGCCCGCGCTTCCTTGGCAGAATCGGCGCGACCGGTCGGCCGCGGCGTCCTCGCCGCGCGCGCCGGGCTGACGAGGACAAGGAACGCGATGACGCCGATGCTCGACGAGGTCTGGAACGTGCTGGTCGAGCGGGCGGTCGCCCAGGGCCACGGCGCGCTGCTGTTCGGCGCGGGTCGCGTGCCGCGGCGCGCCTGGACCGCGCCCGGCATCGAGGCCTCGGTTCTGGTGGCCGCGCTGTCGGCTGAGGGCGTCGCGGGGGCTCCCTGCCTGCCGGTGGCGCAGCCGCGGGGCTTCGAGTGCCTGCACCTGCGCGCCGCCGACTCGAAGACCGGCGAAGCGCTGTTCGTGGCGCTGCTCGCGCGGCCGGACAGCGCCGACCTCGGCGACGAACTGCGCCTGCTGGCCCACCTGTGGGCCGCCGCGCATTCGGCCGAGCTGGTGGCCGAGCAGCAGGGCGCGCTGCTGCAGGAGCAGTCCGCGATCGTCGAGCACATCACCGACGGCCTGCTGGTGGTCGACCGCGACCTGATGGTCAAGCACATGAATGCCGCGGCCGGCCGCATCCTGAGCCTGCATCCGCGCGAGAGCATTGGCAAGCCCTTCGGCTCGCTGCTCGATTTCGCGCCGATCATCCAGCCGCTGCTGGAAACCGGCGAGGGCTACATCGACCGCGAGCTGATCATCGACTCGCCGCAGCGGCACCTGCACCTGGTCGACACCGCGGTGCCGATCAAGAACGCGGCGGGCCAGGTGGTGTCGATCGTGAATTCGTTTCGCGAGATCCAGCGCGCCCGCCGCATGGCCGACCGCATCGCGGGCAACCATGCGCGCTACAGCTTCGACGACGTGGTGGGCACGGCGCCGCCGTTGGTGGCGGCCGTCGAGGCCGCGCGCAAGGCCGCGCGCGGTTTCGCCAACGTGCTGCTGATCGGCCAGAGCGGCGTCGGCAAGGAGGTCTTCGCCCAGGCCATCCACAACGCCAGCGCGCGCGCCGCGGGGCCATTCATCGCGATCAACTGCGCCGCGCTGCCGCGCGACCTGATCGAGAGCGAGCTGTTCGGCTATGCGCCCGGCAGCTTCACCGGCGCCACGCGCGAGGGCCGGCCCGGCAAGTTCGAGGCGGCCAGCAGCGGCACCATCTTCCTGGACGAGATCTCCGAGCTGCCGATCGACGTGCAGGCCAAGCTGCTGCGCGTGCTGCAGGAGCGCGAGGTGGTGCGCGTGGGCGACACGCGCAGCATCCCGATCGACGTGCGCGTGATCTCGGCCAGCAACCGCGACCTGCAGGCCATGATCGAGCGGCGCGAGTTCCGCGAAGACCTCTACTACCGCTGCCACGTGATCGGGATCGAGCTGCCCTCGCTGCGCGAGCGGCCCGAGGACGTGCCCGTGCTGGTGCACCACTTCCTGCGCAAGTACGCGCAGCTGCTGCGCAAGAACGTGTTCCGCGTCTCGCCGGCCCTGATGCAGCGGCTGGTCGCGCATCCGTGGCCCGGCAACGTGCGCGAGCTCGAGAACACCGTCGAGCGGCTGGTGAACATGACCGATGCCGAGACCGCCTGCGTCGACGACCTGCCCGCGTGGTTCTCCGGCGGCCAGAAACCCGACGCCGTGCCGCCGCCGCCGGTGCGCCCGGCCTCCGAGGTGCGCACGCTCGAGGAGGTCGAGAAGGAGGCGATCGCGAATGCGCTGCGTGCCTGCGGCTTCAACGTGACCGAGACCGCGCGCCGGCTCGGCATCGCGAAGCCCACGCTCTACGCCAAGATCCGCGGCTATGGGCTGCGGCTGCAGCGCGGCGGGCGTGGTGCCTTCGATGCCGAGGAGGCGCGGCCGGCCGGCCACTGACCCGATGTCAGGGCGCGAAGACGCCCGGCACCGGGTGGTAGCCGGCGCGTTGAAGGCTCAACAAGACGCACTTTGCGAATCCCAAATTGCGCGTTTCGCCGGATCGGGCAATGCTGCGGTCATGACCACCGAGACCTCCGTCGATCTCCGGACCTGGATCGGCCGCACCGAGCGCAGGGGCGACGACGTGGGCGCTGCGCCCCTGTCGGCGCTGGCCGCCACGTTCAACCGGGACGACCTCGCCTTCAACCTGGGCAGCGACGTGCCCCCGCTGTGGCACTGGCTGCATTTCATCCCGCTGGCGCGCCAGGACCAGATCGGCGCCGACGGCCATCCGCTGCGCGGCGGCTTCCTGCCGCCGATCGCACTGCCGCGCCGCATGTGGGCCGGCGGCGAGCTGCAGTTCCACCATCCGCTGCAGGTGGGCGACGAGATCGTGCGCCAGTCGCGCATCCTCGACGTGGATGCCAAGGACGGCAAGAGCGGGCCGCTGGTCTTCGTCAAGGTGCGCCACGAGATCTCGAATGCGAGGGGCATCGCCATCACCGAGCAGCAGGACATCGTCTACCGCGGCATGCCGGTCGCGGGCGCGCCTGCCCCGGCGGAAAAAAAGGCGGCCACGGACGAGGACTACCGCGAGACCGTCGTGCCCGATCCGGTGCTGCTGTTCCGCTATTCCGCGCTGACCTTCAACGGCCACCGCATCCACTACGACCGGCCCTACGCCACCGAGGTGGAGGGCTATCCGGGCCTGGTGGTCCACGGCCCGATGGTGGCCACGCTGCTGTTGGGGCTCGCGAGCCGCCAGCTGCCGCGGCGCCGCGTGCGCGGCTTCGCCTTCCGCGCCGTGCATCCCCTGTTCGACACCGCCGCCTTCGAGCTGTGCGGCAAGGCCGAGGCCGACGGTTCGCAGAAACTGTGGGCACGCAACCATGACGGCGCGCTGGCGATGGAAGCCCGCGCCAGTTTTTTCTAACCAGCAAGCAAGCAGCGATCCAATGACGAAGAACGCCGTCGACAAGTACCAAGACATCCGCGATGCCGTGCGCGCACTCTGCGCCGAGTTTCCCGACGAATACCACCGCAAGATCGACGAGCAGCGCGCCTATCCCGAGGCCTTCGTCGATGCGCTGACCAAGGCGGGCTGGCTCGCGGCGCTGATCCCCGCCGAGTACGGCGGCTCTGGCCTGGGCCTGACCGAGGCCTCGGTGATCATGGAGGAGATCAACCGCTCGGGCGGCAACTCCGGCGCCTGCCACGGACAGATGTACAACATGGGCACGCTGCTGCGCCACGGCTCCGAGCAGCAGAAGCAGCTCTACCTGCCCAAGATCGCCTCGGGCGAATGGCGCCTGCAGTCGATGGGCGTGACCGAGCCCACGACCGGCACCGACACCACCAAGATCAAGACCACGGCCGTGAAGAAGGGCGACCGCTACGTCATCAACGGCCAGAAGGTCTGGATCTCGCGCGTGCAGCACTCCGACTGGATGATCCTGCTGGCACGCACCACGCCGCTGGCCGAGGTCAGGAAGAAGTCCGAGGGCATGTCGATCTTCCTGGTCGACCTGCGCGCGGCCGAGAAGAGCGGGATGACGGTGCGGCCGATCCCGAACATGGTGAACCACGAGACCAACGAGCTGTTCTTCGAGAACCTCAAGATCCCGGCCGAGAACCTGATCGGCGAGGAAGGCCAGGGCTTCAAGTACATCCTCGACGGCCTGAATGCCGAGCGCACGCTGATCGCGGCCGAGTGCATCGGCGACGGCTACTGGTTCATCGACCGCGTGACCAAGTATGTCAACGAGCGCGTGGTGTTCGGCCGCCCGATCGGCCAGAACCAGGGCGTGCAGTTCCCGATCGCCGACGCCTACATCGAGGTCGAGGCCGCCAACCTCATGCGCTTCAAGGCCTGCGAGCTGTTCGATGCGCACCAGCCCTGCGGCGCGCAGGCCAACATGGCGAAGTACCTGGCGGCCAAGGCGAGCTGGGAAGCGGCCAACACCTGCCTGCAGTTTCATGGCGGCTTCGGCTTCGCGAACGAATACGACATCGAGCGCAAGTTCCGCGAGACGCGCCTCTACCAGGTCGCGCCGATCTCCACCAACCTGATCTACGCGTACGTCGCGGAGCACCTGCTCGGCCTGCCGCGTTCCTTCTGAGCGCCATGGCACGAACTTCCGGCAGGCGCCCGCTCGAAGGCATCACCGTCGTCACGCTCGAGCACGCGGTCGCGGCGCCCTTCGCCACGCGCCAGCTCGCGGACATGGGTGCGCGGGTCATCAAGATCGAGCGCCCGGGCGTCGGCGACTTCGCGCGCGCCTACGACCGGCGCGTGCGCGGCGAGGCCTCCTATTTCGTCTGGATCAACCGGTCCAAGGAAAGCATCACCCTCGACGTCAAGCATCCCGAGGCGCGACAGGTGCTCGCCAGGCTGCTGGGCCAGGCCGACGTGCTGGTGCAGAACCTGGCGCCTGGCGCCGCGGCGCGGCTCGGCCTGTCCGAGGAAGCGCTGCGCCCCACGCACAAGCGCCTGATCGTCTGCGACATCTCGGGCTACGGCAGCTCGGGACCGTTCCGCGACAAGAAGGCCTACGACCTGCTGATCCAGGCCGAGGCCGGCCTGCTGTCGGTGACCGGCTCGCCCGAGGAGATGGCGCGCGCCGGCATCTCGGTGGCCGACATCGCCGCCGGCATGTATGCCTACAGCGCGGTGCTGGCGGCACTGATCCAGCGCGGCATCACCGGCGAGGGCAGCCACATCGACGTGTCGATGCTCGAGTGCCTCGCCGAATGGATGGGCAACCCGCTCTACTACGGCTTCGAGGGTCAGGCGCAGGCCGCGCGCGCGGGCGCCAGCCATCCGAGCATCTATCCCTACGGCCCCTTCACGGCGGGCGACGGCAAGACCGTGCTGTTCGGCCTGCAGAACGAGCGCGAGTGGAAGGCCTTCTGCGAACAGGTGCTCGCGCACCCGGAGCTGGCCACCGACGAACGCTTCGACGCCAACGCCAAGCGCAGCGCCCACCGGGTGGAACTCAAGCAGCGCATCGAGTCGCTGCTGCAGCCGCTGACGGCGGCCCAGTGCATCGCGCGCCTCGACGCCGCCAACATCGGCAACGCCAGCGTCAACGGCATCGCGGACGTCTGGGCCCATCCCCAGCTGCGCGCTCGCGAGCGCTGGCTCGAGGTGGGTTCGCCCGTCGGGCCGATCTTGGCGCTGAAGCCGCCGGCCGACAACGACCGCTTCGCGCCGCGCATGGACCCGGTTCCTGCGCTGGGCGAGCACACCGACGCCATCCTGCAAGCGCTGGGCTATGGCCCCGAAGAGATCGCGCGCCTGCGCGACAGCCAGATCCTCTGAAAGAACATTCGACATGACCACCTCGAGCACCCCCGAGTCCATCCTGGCCAGCTTTGCCGCCGACCTGAAGGCCGAAGACATTCCGCCGGCGGTGCTGCGCCGCGCCGAGGACCTGCTCCTCGACTGGGTCGGCTCGGCACTGGCCGGCAAGGGCGCGCGCCCGGTCGAGAGCATCACGCGCTTCGCGTCCGCCATGGGCGCGGGCGACGGCCGCAGCGAGATCCTGATCCACCGCACGCGTTCCAGCCCCCTGATGGCCGCGATGGCGAATGCTGCGGCTTCGCATTTCGCCGAGCAGGACGACGTGCACAACGGCTCCGTGTTCCATCCGGCCGCCGTGGTGTTCCCGGTGGCGCTCGCGATCTCCCAGGCGCATGGCCTCAGCGGCGCGCAGTTGCTGACCGCGGCGGTTGCCGGCTACGAGGTCGGCATCCGCGTCGGCGAGTTCCTGGGCCGCTCGCACTACAAGATCTTCCACACCACCGGCACCGCGGGTGCCGTGGCCGCCGCGGTGACGGCCGGCCACCTGCTGGCGCTCACGCCCGACCAGATGCTGCATGCGATCGGTTCCGCGGGCACCCAGGCCTCGGGCCTGTGGGAGTTCCTGCGCGACGCCGCCGATTCGAAGCAGCTGCACACGGCGCATGCGGCCGGCGCCGGCCTCACGGCGGCCTACCTGGCCAAGGACGACTTCACGGGCGCGCGGCGCATCCTGACCGGCGCGCAGGGCATGGCCGCGGGCATGTCGAGCGATGCCGATCCGGCCCGGCTCACGGACGGCCTCGGCACGCGCTGGGCGCTGGCCGAGACCTCGTTCAAGTTCCACGCTTCGTGTCGCCACACGCATCCCGCGGCCGATGCGCTGCAGCAGATCCTGCAGCGCCACCAGCTCGCGGCCGGCGACGTGAAGGCGGTGACGGCGCAGGTGCACCAGGCGGCCATCGATGTCCTCGGCCCGGTCACCGATCCGCAGACCGTGCACCAGTCGAAGTTCTCGATGGGCACCGTGCTCGGCCTGGTGGCTGTGCATGGCCGCGCGGGCCTGTCGGAATTCGACGGGCACTTCAAGGACGCCGCGGTCTCGGCCTTCCACGACAAGGTGAGCATGGTTCTCGATGCCGAGGTGGACCGGGCCTATCCGGCGCGATGGATCGGCAAGGTGCATGTTGATACCATCGACGGCCGCCGCCTCGAGGGCCGCGTCGACGAACCCAAGGGCGATCCCGGCAACACCCTCGAGCGCCATGAACTGGAAGAGAAGGCGACGCGCCTGGCGCTCTACCGCCACGGCGCCACGGCCGCCGAGATGCAGAGCGTCATCGGCTGGGCCTGGTCGCTGATGTCGGTGGCGCGCGTCGGCATCCTGCTGGAGCCGGTCGATTCCCGATGAGCTCGCGGGCCGGGGCGGCGGGCGAGCGGCAAAGTCGGAAAGCAAGATGATCCACTTCGATCTGGTAGACCTGCGGCTGTTCCTGGCCATCGCCGAGGCCAACAGCCTCACGCGCGGCGCCGAGGCCACGTTCATGTCGGTCTCGGCGGCGAGCATCCGCGTCAAGAACCTCGAGGAAAGCGTGGGCACCAAGCTGCTGTACCGCAGCAGCCAGGGCGTGACCCTCTCGCCGCCGGGTCAGGCGCTGGCCTATCACGCGCGCCTGGTGGTCGGCCAGCTCGAGCACCTGCGCAACGACCTGCAGGAGTACGCGAGCGGCATCAAGGGCCATCTGCGCGTGTTCGCGAGCACGACGGCCATCACCGATTTCCTGCCGGCCGTGATGAGCCGTTACCTCATCACCCATCCCGACGTGAACGTCGACCTGCGCGAGCGCGGCAGCGGCGACATCGTGCGCGCGGTGTCCGACGGGCACACCGACATCGGCATCGTCTCGGGGCGCGTGCGCACCGAGGGGCTCGAGGTCGTGCCCTATCGCGAGGACCGGCTGGTGCTGGTGGTGCCCGACGGCCATGCGCTCGCGGTCCGCTCGCCGGTGCCCTTCGCCGAGACCCTCGAGTACGAGCACGTGGTGCTCAACGAGGGCACGGCCATCCATTCGTTCCTGAACCAGATCGCCCGCGACATGAACCGCGTGCTCAAGCCGCGCATCCAGGTCGGCAACTTCGAGGCCTGCTGCAAGATGACCGAATCGAACGTCGGCATCAGCATCATGCCGGGCACCTCGGCCGAGCGTTACCGGCAGTACATGGCCGTCCAGGTCGTCCAGCTCGAGGACGACTGGGCGCTGCGCAACCTGCAGATCTGCTTTCGCAGCCTCGAAGCCTTGCCGGGCTTCGCGCGCGACCTGGTCGAGCTGCTGAAGGCCGATGCGCTGTCGGCCACGCGGTCCTCGGGCGGCGAGGCCGATTGATTTTCAGCCCCCCGGGCTTGAGCAGCGCGCAAGCACCGGGTCGGTCTTGTTCATGACTGCGCCGCTGCCGCGCCGGCCAGTCGCAACGCACGTTCGCCTGCTTCCTGCACGATCGCCTGGGCACGCATCATGACGGGGCGGTCCACCATCCTGCCGTCCACTGCGATGGCAGCGCCCGCCGAACGCGCGGCCGCCTCGAGCACGCGGCGTGCCCAGGCGAGTTCCTCGGCGGTGGCACAGAAGGCCGAGTTCACCACGCCCACCTGCTTCGGATGGATGCACAGCTTGGCGCCGAAGCCGAGCCGCCGCGAACGCAGCGTGTCGGCCGCGAGCGCGGCCTGGTCGTCAATGGAAGTGCTGACGCCGTCGATCGGCGCGCCCAGCCGGGCCAGGCGCGAGGCCATCACCAGCTGCGCGCGGTAGGGCAGCAGTTCGAGCTCGTCGCCCGAGATGCCCAGGTCGAGCTGGAAGTCGATCGATCCGAACACCAGCCGCTGCACGCCCTGCGCCCGCGCGATGGTGTGGACGTTGTGCAGCCCGGCCGCGGTCTCGATCATCGGAAACACCGCCGTGCCCGCGCCGATGCACGACACGCTGAAGACCTCGTCGATGCGCTCCGTCTTGGGCAGCATGATGCCCGCGACACCGGGCAGCCGGGCCAGCGCTAGGTCGTCCTTGAACCAGGGCGTGTCGGCCGCGTTGATGCGGACGATCACGCGATGGTGGGCCGCCAGCCAGGCGGCCACGGAATGGCGCGCCTCGGTCTTGTTCTCGGGAGGCACCGCGTCCTCGAGGTCGATGACGACGGCATCGGCGCCGCAGGCCAGCGCCTTGTCGAAGCGGTCGGGACGGTTCGCGGGCACGAAGAGGAAGGAGCGTTGGGGCAGTGTCATGGTTTCGCCAGTGAGTTCGCCCTGAAGAATGCCCACCGCGCGCGGGCCGCGCAATTTGCGCTTCCACAAGCCGCCATTTCGCGTGGCCAAACACCGGCCGGATGAGCAGGCCCTGTTCGACATCGACCCCGCACCGCTCCTGCCTTGAGGGCTCGCGAAGTGCCCGTTTGCGAATCTCAAATAGCGCGCGGCGCACGGATCCAGGAAGCTCCGCGCGCCGGCATGCAACGCCGTGCGCAACACCACGGACCCATGAACGAACTGATCCACGCTTCACCGGCGGCACTCGACACCTTGCATCGACAGTGGGCGCAGGCCCATGAAGCGCTCTGCGCGAATCCGCTGAAGCTCAGCATGGCGCGCGGCGTGCCGTCGGCCGAACAGGTCGCGCTGTCCGAAGGTTTGCTGGCGCTGCCCGGCACGCAGGACTTCCTCGCCGAGGACGGCACCGACTGCCGCAACTACATGGGCCTGCAGGGCCTGCCCGAAGCGCGCCGGCTGTTCGCCTTCATGCTCGGCGTGCCGCCCGAGCAGGTGGTCGCCGGCGGCAACTCGAGCCTGTCGATGATGTACGACTGCGTCTCGCACGCCTGGCGCGCCGGCGTGCCCGGCGGCAGCGAGCCATGGCATGCCGTGCCCTCGGGCGTCGCCTTCCTCTGCCCGGTGCCCGGCTACGACCGCCACTTCGCGATCTGCGAGGCCTTCGGCATCCGCCTGATCCCGGTGCCGCTGCACGACGACGGGCCCGACATGGAGGCGGTGCGCGCCCATGTGCAGGACCCGTCGGTGCGCGGCATGTGGTGCGTGCCCAAGTACAGCAACCCGACCGGCGCCGTGTATTCGGATGCGGTCGTCGAGGCGCTCGCGTCCATGCCCACGGCCGCGCCGGACTTCCGCCTGTTCTGGGATAACGCCTACGGCCTGCACCACCTCGGCGTGGAGGAGGTGCAGATCGCGAACATCGCCGAGCGCTGCGCGGCGCACGGCCATGCGAACCGGCCGCTGGTGTTCGCCTCCACCTCGAAGATCACCTTCGCCGGTGCCGGCGTAGCGCTGTTCGGCGCCTCGCCCGAGAACCTGCGCTGGTGGCTCGGCCATGCGGCGGTGCGCAGCGTGGGTCCCGACAAGCTCAACCAGCTGCGCCATGTGCGCTTCCTGCGCGATCGCGTGGGCCTCGAGATGCTGATGCTGCGCCACCGCGCCCTGCTGGCGCCGCGCTTCGACCGCGTGCTGGATGTGTTCGAGCGCGAACTGGGCCCGCTGGGCATCGCGCAATGGACGCGCCCGCGCGGCGGCTACTTCATCGCGCTCGACGTGCAGCCGGGCACGGCCCGCCGCGTGGTCGAGCTCGCGGGCCGCGCGGGGGTCACGCTCACGCCGGCCGGCGCGCCGTTCCCGGGCGGCATCGATCCGTTGGACCGCACGCTGCGCATCGCGCCGTCCTCGCCGTCGATCGAGCAGCTGGGCCGCGCCGCCGAAGTGGTCGCGCTGTGCGTGCGGCTGGCTGCCGCCGAACAGCTGGTGGCGGCGCGCGCTGCCTGAACTCCCTTTTTTCCCATCCTCCGCTGGAGCTCCCGCATGAAGAAGAAACAAGCATCGATCCTGGCCGTCTCCGCGTTGGCGGCATCGGCCGCGCTGACCGCCGGCAGCGCGCTCGCGCAGGCCAACGACACCCTCGCCAAGGTCAAGGCCTCGGGCGCCATCACCGAGGGCGTGCGCGAGTCCTCGGGCCTGGCCTACACGCTGGGCAACGGCCAGTACACGGGCTTTCACTTCGACGTCTGTGCCAACATCATCAAGGACCTCGAGAAGTCGCTCGGCCGCAAGCTCGAGGTCAAGTACCAGCCCGTGACCTCGCAGAACCGCATTCCGCTGGTGCAGAACGGCACCGTCGACCTCGAGTGCGGCTCGACCACCAACAACGCCGCGCGGCAGAAGGACGTGGCCTTCGGCGTGACCACCTACATCGAGGAGACCAAGATCCTCGTGAAGGCGAATTCGAGCATCCATGCGCTCGCGGACCTCAAGGGCAAGACGGTCGTCACCACCACCGGCACCACGCCGCTGCAGACCCTGCGCAAGCAGAAGCGCGCCGAGAACCTGAGCTTCTCCGAGGTCTACGGTAAGGACCATTCCGACAGCTTCCTGCTGCTCGAATCCGACCGCGCCGATGCCTTCGTGCTCGACGCCTCGGTGCTGGCCTCGCTGGCGGCGAAGTCGAAGTCGCCGAAGGACTTCAGGCTGCTGCCCGACGTGCTGGCCGTCGAGCCCATCGCGATCATGATCCGCAAGGACGACCCCGCGTTCAAGGCCGCGGTGGACGAGAGCATCAAGGCCCAGGCCAGGTCGGGCGAGCTCGCCAGGCTCTACGACAAGTGGTTCCTGAAGCCGATCCCGCCCGTGGGCGTGACCATCAACCTGCCGCTGGGCGAAGCCACGAAGAACGCCTGGGCCAATCCGAGCGACAAGCCGGCGGAAGCCTACGTGGCCAAGGAATAGGCCCGCGCAACCGTCCCATGCCCTGTTCGTCGCGCCGCCTTGATCACTCCTGAAGTGCCTGTTTGCGAATCGCAAATGGCGCCGCGCGCATCGATGTAGGAAGCTTCGTCCACCGATATGAAACGCTACTCACACTGGATCGACGGACAGGAAGCCGCCCCTCTCGGCGGTACCTGGTTCGAAACACACAACCCCTACACCGGCGAGGCCTGGGCCGAGATCGCCTCGGGCAGCGCGGCCGACGTGGACGCCGCCGTGCAGGCGGCGCACCGGGCCTTCACCGAGGGCCCCTGGGCCAGGCTCACGGCCACCGAGCGCGGTGCGCTGCTGCGCCGCGTCGGCGACCTGATCGCCCGCGATGCGCGCCGGCTGGCCGAGATCGAGGTGCGCGACAACGGCAAGCTGCTGGCCGAGATGCTGGGGCAGCTCGACTACATCCCGCAGTGGTTCTACTACTTCGGCGGCCTGGCCGACAAGGTCGAAGGGCGCGTGATGCCGCTCGACAAGCCGGGCTACTTCAACTTCACGCGCCGCGAGCCGCTCGGCGTGGTGGCCGCCATCACGCCCTGGAACTCGCCGCTGCTGCTGGCCACTTGGAAGATCGCGCCCGCGCTCGCCGCGGGCTGCACGGTGGTCATCAAGCCCTCGGAGTTCACCTCGGCATCGAGCCTGGAATTCGCCCGGCTGTTCGAGGAGGCGGGCTTTCCCGCCGGCGTGATCAACGTGGTCACGGGCTTCGGCCGCGAGGTGGGCGCCACGCTCGTCGAGCATCCGCGGGTCGCGAAGATCACCTTCACCGGCGCCGACGCCACCGGCCGCGCCATCAACGAGGCGGCCGCGCGCCAGTTCAAGCACGTGAGCCTGGAGCTCGGCGGCAAGTCGCCCAACATCGTCTTCGCGGACGCGAACCTCGACGACGCCGTGAACGGCGCGGTCTCGGGCATCTTCGCGGCCACCGGCCAGACCTGCATCGCGGGCTCGCGCCTGCTGGTGCAGGACGCGGTGTACGACGAGGTGGTCGAGCGCCTGCTTGCACTGGCGCGCACCGCGCGCATGGGCGACCCGATGTCGATGGACACCCAGGTCGGCCCGGTGACCACGCGACCCCAGTACGACAAGGTGCTGAGCTACATCCGGATCGCGAAGGACGAGGGTGCCCGGCTGCTGCTCGGCGGCGGTCCCGCCACCGGCGAGGCCTGCGGCACCGGCTGGTTCGTGCAGCCGACGATCTTCGGCGACGTCGACAACGGCATGCGCATCGCGCAGGAAGAGGTCTTCGGCCCCGTGCTCTCGATCATCCGCTTCAAGGACGAGGACGACGCGGTGCGCATCGCCAACGACGTGCGCTTCGGGCTCGGCTCGGGCGTGTGGACGCGCGACATGGGCCGTGCGTTCCGGATGTCCGAGCGGTTGCAGGCCGGCATGGTGTGGATCAACACCTACCGCGCCGTGAGCTTCATGTCGCCGTTCGGCGGCTACAAGGATTCGGGCCTGGGCCGCGAGAACGGCATGGACGCGATCAACGAATACCTGCAGACCAAGAGCGTCTGGATCAACACCGGCGCGGCGACGGCCAATCCCTTCGTCATGCGCTGAGCATCGATCCCTTCTTTCCATCATTCACCACCTCCACTCACTCCCATGTCCACCATCGATTGGCCTCAGCAAATCTTCGAAGGCTTCAAGAACCTCGGCGTCCGGCAGGTCGCCTACGTCCCCGACGCGGGCCACAGCCAGCTGATCCGCATGTGCGAGGCGGACCCCGGGATCCACGCGGTCTCGCTCACCACCGAGGAGGAGGGCGTCGCGATGCTGGGCGGTGCCTGGCTCGGTGGCGACCGCGGCGTGCTGCTGCTGCAGTCCAGCGGCGTCGGCAACTGCATCAACATGCTGTCGCTGCAGCACGAGACGCGCATGCCGCTGTTCATGGTCGTGACGATGCGCGGCGAATGGGGCGAGTTCAACCCCTGGCAGGTCGCGATGGGCAAGTCGACGCAGGCGGTGCTCGAGGACTCGGGCGTCTACGTGTACCGCGCCGATTCGCCCGAGGAGGTTCCGCCCACCGTGCTCGCCGGCGCGAAGTTCGCCTACCAGACCGGGCGCAGCGTCGCGGTGCTGATCGGGCAGCGCGTCATCGGCACGAAGAATTTCAACAAGTGAGCATCGCCATGTCATCCACAGCAGAGAACCAAGCCGTCCTGAATCGCCGCGAAGTGGTGGCGCGCATCCTTCGCGACCGGGGCGAGGCGCTGGCCATCACCAGCCTGGGAAACCCGACCTTCGACGTGGCCGCCGCGGGCGACGGTCCGCAGAACTTCTACCTCTGGGGCGCGATGGGCGGCGCCGTGATGGTGGGCCTGGGTCTGGCCCGCGCGCAGCCGAAGAAGCGCGTCATCGTGTTCGTTGGCGACGGCGAGATGATGATGGGCCTGGGCTCGCTGGCGACCGCCGCGGTCGACCGCACCGAGAACCTCACGGTCGTCGTGATCGACAACGAGCACTACGCGGAGACCGGCATGCAGCCGGCCCATGCGGGCCGCGGCGTCGACATCACCGAGGTGGCCAAGGCCACGGGCTTCCCGCAGGCGCTGACGGTGCGCACGGCCGCGGAGCTCGAGGAGGCGGTCGACAGGATCCTCCACGGCCAGGGCCCGGTGCTCGCGACCATCAAGGTCACGACGGATCCCGCGCCGACGGCGCTGCCGCCGCGCGACGGCCCGTTCCTGCGCAGCCGCTTTCGCACCGCGCTGCTGGGTGCCGAAGCGCACGTCTGAGGCCCGCGGCCCCGCGCAGACCATGGACGCGCTGAGCAAGCTGCTGGCGAAGAACCGCGACTGGGCGAGCGAGGTCGAGACGAGCGAACCCGGCTTCTTCTCGTCGCTGCTGCGCCAGCAGGCACCCAAGTACCTGTGGATCGGATGCGCCGACAGCCGCGTGCCCGCCAACGAGCTCGTGGGCCTGCGGCCCGGTGAGCTCTTCGTGCACCGCAACGTCGCGAACGTGGTGGCGCATTCGGACCTCAACTGCCTCGCGGTCGTGCAGTACGCGGTCGACCTGCTGAAGGTCGAGCACGTGATCGTGGTGGGCCACTCGGGCTGCGGCGGCGTCGGCGCGGCGCTCCGGGGCCTGCGCATCGGCATCGCGGACGCATGGATCCGCCACGTGGCCGACGTGTTCGAGAAGCATGCCGCCTGGTTCGACGAGGTGCCCGAGGAACGGCGGCTGGACGCGCTGTGCGAGCTCAACGTGGTCGAGCAGACGCTCAACGTCTGCCGCACCGACGTGGTCCAGGACGCCTGGCGCCGCGGCCAGCCGCTGATGGTGCATGGCTGGGTTTACGGGCTGCACAACGGCTGGCTCAACGACCTGGAGATGACCGTGGCGCGCCCCGAGGACATCGAGCGCTTCCATGCGTGCGCGATCGCGTCGATCCGATCGCGCCACACGGCGCCGGCCCGCGTGCCGGAAGCCGCCGTCGAGACGAGCTGATCTTTCTGTTGCCGCGAGGACACCTTGCCGCCGGACCGCCGGCGGCCGGGGCGCGGCCGCCTGCCACACAACAACCAACCGGAGACATCACATGCACCCCATCCAGCGCACACCGAACACGAAGCGCCGCGGCCTCGCCGCGGCGAGCCTCCTGGGCCTCGCGCTCGCCTCCACCTTCGGCCTGCCGGCACGCGCCGACACCGACTACCCCGACAAGCCCGTGCGCCTGATCGTTCCCTTCCCGCCGGGCGGCGGCGGCGACAAGCTGGCGCGCGTGTTGGCGCCCACGCTCGGCGAGCTGCTCAAGACCAGCGTCATCATCGACAACCGCGCGGGCGCCAACGGCAACATCGCGCTGCAGGCGGTGGCGAAGTCCAGGGCCGACGGCTACACGCTCGGCCTCACGCTCACCGATCACATCGCGCTGAGTCCGTCGCTCTACGACAAGCTGCCCTTCGACCCGGTGAAGGACTTCCAGCCGATCGGGCTGATCGCCTCCACGCCCTATGTGTTCACGGTCGACGCGGCCAGCGGCGCGGCCCATCTCGGGGCCGCCATCGCGAAGGCGAAGAAGGACCCGGGCTCGGTGAGCATCGGCTATCCGACCGTGAGCCCGCTGCTGGCGACCGAGCTGCTGCAGAAGCAGTCGGGCGCGAAGTTCAACCTGATTCCCTACCGCGGCATCGCCCAGGGCATGCCCGACATGTTGGGCGGCCGGCTCGACGCCTGGGTCGGGACCAGCGTCACGATGCGCGGCTTCATCGAAGGCGGCAAGGTGCGCGGCATCGCCGTCACCTCGGCGCAGCGCTCGCCCGCGCTGCCGGGCGTGCCGACGATCGCGGAGAGCGGCTTCCCGGGCTTCGAGCTCGTGAGCTGGTACGGCATCGTGGCACCGGCCGGAACGCCGGCGGCGATCGTCGCGGTGCTGAACGCCAAGCTCAACGAGACGCTGCGCACGCCCGACGTGAAGGCCAAGCTCGAGGCCGATGGCGCGCTGATCCTCGGCGGCGCGCCCGAGCAGCTTTCGCGTGCCCTGCGCGCGGACATGGACCGGCTGGGCCCGCTGATCAAGGCCGCCGGCATCAAGCCCGAGTGACGCGCTGGGTGCAGTCCGCATGAACCCGGTCGACTTCATCGCCCATCTGCGGTCCGTGCTCGGGCCGACCCAGGTGCTCGGCGCCGACCTGGCGGCCCACGGCGGCTCGATCTCCGCAACCTGCTGACCCCGGGCGGCTGCTCGAACCGGACTGAACGCTACGAGCAGGTGTAGCTCGCGGCCGATCCCGCATCGCCGCTGGTGTAGGCGATCTTCTTCGGGTACACGCAGATCGGGCGGGTCTTCGGCGCCGCGCCGGGCGACTGCAGCGTCAGCGCCTCGGGCGCCTTGCCTTGTTCCACCCAGGCCGTCAGCGTGTCGTAGAACTGGGTCGGCGCGAAGTACGGAACCGCCGCGCCCGGGTTCGAGGTGCCGTTCGGGTCGCCGTGGCCGGCGCCCGGCACCAGGTAGAGCCGGTAGAAGCCCTGCACGTCGCTCAGTCCGCCCATCTTCGCGACGACGCTGTTGTAGTAGTTCACCGTGCCCTGCGGCATGATGAGTTCGTCCGCCAGGCCGTGCCAGGTCAGCAGCTTGCCGCCGCGGTTCCTGAACGCCGAGAGGTCCGGGTTGTCGGTGTTGATGTTCCCGAACTCCGCTTGTAGCGCGAGGCCGCGGTCGTAGGCATTGCTCAGTTGCGCGTAGCTCAGCTGCTTCCAGAGCGACTGGCCGTTGCCGGTCGCGTTCAGGAACGAGGGATCGCCGAGGGTGGAGTTCTGCAGCTCGAGCGCGACCTGGTCCGAGGCGATGGGGAAGGCGCCGTTCGGGCTTGCGAGGCCATTGAGGCCGAAGGCGGAGAACATCGCGCCATAGAGGGAAGTGCCGCGCGTCAGGCCGTACCAGCGCTGGTTGCCGGTGCCGAGCAGCGTGGAGGACGAGGCCGCGGACCAGCCGTTGTCCGCCGCGGGCGCCGGCGCCGAGCCGTCGGCCGTCATGCCGTACCAGATCTTGTTGATGGCCCGCGCCTGTGCCTTGCTCGCGCAGGCGGCGGTGGCGTTGCTGCCGCCATCGGCGGTGCAGAGCACGCTGGCGTCCGTCGTCGGGTCGTAGCTGCAGGACTGCGGATCGAGCACGTAGCCCAGATGCTGGCCGCCCACCAGGTCGCAGGCGGCGATGGCCGCGTTGGAGACCAGGTCCTGCTGGGCCTGCGTCGGTGCGACGCCGCCCAGGTCGCGCTGGAAGACGATCTGGGGATAGAGCTCCGCCGTGATGAAGCGGCTCCAGTGGATGGCCGGGTAGTTGGCGACGATGCCGTCGAAGTCGGCGGGATGGTTCTGCGCCAGGTTCAGGCCCTGGCGACCGCCCGTGGAGCCGCCGTCCCAATAGGCGTACTTGGGTGCCGCGCCGTAGTAGGCCGCGGCCAGCGCCTTCGTCTTGACGGCCTGCTCGTGGATGCCGCGGCTGGCGAAGTCGGTCCACAGCGTCTTGTTGATGGTGCCGTCCGGATTCATCGCGAACGAACCGCCGGCGGACGAGGCATGGCCGGTGTCCGTGGTCGAGGAGACCGCGCCTTCCTTGCCGGCGACGCCGGCCGCGTCGGTGCTGGCGATGGCGCTCGCGCTGCCCGCGGCGCCGCCCTGCCAGCCGCCGCCGCCCAGCGCGTGGACGCGCGAGTTCCAGGCCGCCTTCGCGGGCAGCCAGACCTCGATGCCGATGCCCGGCGAAGTCGAGGGCGCGTCCGCGGGGCCGGGGTTGCCGGGCCCGACATTGAGCTTGACCATGCAGACGTCGTTGGCGGCCAGCGGCGTCGCGCCGGTTGCCGTGCCGCCGAGGATGAGCGCGTCGCCCTTCTTGAAAGCCTTGACCGCCACCACGGTGGTCAGCGCATCGGGCTTGAAGTTCGCCTTGAGCGTGTCATCGCAGGCCAGCGGCGCGGCGCTCGCGGGAGGTGGCGGCGTGCCGGTGGCGATCGGCAGGAACGCGTTGTGGCTGCCGCTGCCGCCACCGCAGGCGGTGAGCAGAAGCGCCGCGAGCGCGGCCGGGAGCATCGATGGTGGGTTTGTTTTCATGGGTCTCCATCCAGGTGTATGCGTGCAATAAAGTGCATTCACGTAACTGTGACTGCCGGCACGCATGCAGTATTGAGCCTGTCTGGATGGGACGTCGCCGTACAGGTAAACCCTTCGATAGGGAATACGCCGTGCAATGGAAGTGAAATTCCGCGGCCGCGCCGCGACCCTGAAAACGCCCCCGGGACCGGGTGTTATTGAAAAATATATTGCATGTCTTCGGAGCGAATCCAATGACAGCCAGGCTTGGCGGCGACCGCCGCGCCGAGCAGCGCCGCGGCGATGGCCTGTGCCGGGTTGACGCGCCATCGCGCCGGCAGGACCGGCCCCAGGCGCCGCGCCAAGGTCAGCGCCATGCCTTCCGCGCGCCTTTCTTCATGGCGCTCGCCACCGATCAGGCTGGGCCTGCAGATCGTCAGCGAGCGGAATCCGATCGCGCGGATGTCCCGCTCCACTTCGCCCTTGGTGCGCGGGTAGAAGAAGAGGGAGCTGGCCGACGCGCCCATCGCCGTGACGATCGCGAAGGTGCCCACGCCGGCGGCGTGCGCGGCCCGGCCGAAGGCGAGGGGCAGCTCGTGGTCGACGTAGCGGAAGGCCTCTTTCGAACCGGCTTTCGCCTGCGTCGTGCCTAGCGCGCAGACCACGGCGTCGGGCCGTTGCGCGATGCAGGCCGGCACCAGCTCCTCGAGCTTCGAGGCGACCGGGTTGACCAGCCTGGCGTGGGCCGCGAGTGGCGTTCGCGTCGGCGCGATCACCTCGGAGAAGGCATCGTCCGAGAGCGCGAGCTGCAGTGCCCGACCGCCCACCAGACCCGTCGCACCCAACAGCAGCAGTTTCATGTCGATCGCCTCGCGCGGTTCACCGGGGGCCATTGTGCGGGCCGATCAGGCCTGCGCGTCGAGGTCGCGCTCGTAGGCTTCCAGCGCCTTGGGCTTGCCAAACAGGTAGCCCTGGTACAGGTGGCAGCCGTGGCGCTCGAGGAACTCGCGTTGCGCCTGCGTCTCCACGCCTTCGGCCACGATCTGCAGCTCGAGGTTGAGCGCCATGCCGATGATGGTCTGGATCACCAGCTCCACCTTCGGGTTCAGGCCGATGCCGTGCACGAAGTACTTGTCGACCTTGATCTGGTTGAGCGGCAACTGGATCATGTACGACAGCGACGAGAAGCCGGTGCCGAAGTCGTCCATCGAGAACTGGATGCCCATGCCGGCCAGGGTCTTCATCTTGGCGATGGTGTCGGCGACCTTGAACTGCAGCAGGCTCTCGGTCAGCTCGAGCTTGAGCTGGCGCGGATCGGCGCCGGTGCGCTCGAGCACGCGGGCGACCTGCTTGACGAAGTCGTCGGTGCGGAACTGCCGCGCGCTCACGTTGACCGACAGCTGCAGGTGCGCGCGCCGCGGGTCCTCGCTCCAGGCTGCGAGCTGGCGGCAGGCGGTCTCGAGCACCCACAGGCCCAGCGGGATGATGAGCCCGGTGTCCTCGGCCGCGGCGATGAATTCGCCGGGTGCCAGCAGGCCGCGCAGCGGATGCTGCCAGCGCACCAGCACCTCGGCGGCGACCACGCGATCCTCGCTCGTGACCTGGCTCTGGTAGTGCAGCACGAACTGCCGCTGCTCGACGGCCGCGTGCAGCTCGTTCTCGAGCGCCGCGCGCGCGGTGATGCTGGTCTGCATGCGGGTCTCGAAGAAACGCAGCGCGTTGCCGCCGGCGGTCTTGGCGTCGTACATCGCGATGTCGGCCTGCTTGATCACCTCGTCGAGCGAGGCATCGGCGGTGTCGAACAGCGCCACGCCGATGCTGCAGGTGCTGTGGTGCTGCTGGCTGCCGAGCTGGTAGGGCCGGTTGAGCTGCTCGAGGATGGCCGCGCCGATGGCCTCGGTCTCTGAGGTCGCGATCAGCCGCCGTTCGTGCAGCTCGGCCAGCATCACGACGAACTCGTCGCCGCCCAGCCGCGCCACGGTGTCGCCGCGGCGCAGGCAGGCGGTGAGGCGCTTGGCCACCTGCTTGAGCATCACGTCGCCGGTGTCGTGGCCGTGCGCGTCGTTCACGGTCTTGAAGTTGTCGAGGTCGAGGAACAGCAGCGCGCTCCAGCGCGAGCGCCCCGGCGCGGCATCGATGGCCTGCTTGATCCGGTCCACCAGCAGCCGCCGGTTGGGCAGGCCGGTGAGCGTGTCGTAGAAGGCCAGCTGCTCGACCTCGTCGGCCGCCCGCTTGCTCTCGGTGATGTTGCGCAGGATCACGATGAAGCGCGGATCGGCCTGCGCGCCGCTGGCCTTGCGCGAGACCGAGATCTCGAACCAGGCCTTGCTGCGCGCGTAGCGGCGCTCGAACTGGCGCCCGCTCGAGCGCCCGGTCTCGTTGGCTTCCTTGAGCGCCGCCATGACCTCCGCGCTCGCCTGCGGCGGCAGCAGCTCCTGCAGCCGCCGGCCGGCCGGCTGGTCGACCTGGATGCCCGGCAGCGGTACGCGCGGCGCATGGTGGCCGTGGCAGATGCCGTCGAGCCCGACCTCGAGCAGCAGGTCGGGCAGCGCCTCGAGCGTGGCCTGCAGCTGCGCCTTGCTCTCGACGATGGCGGCCATGTGGCGCCGTTTCTCGGTGATGTCCTGGTAGACGCAGACGGTGCCGCCGTCGGGCGTGCGGCTGCGCGTGGCCTGCGTGACCCGGCCGTCGTCGAACACCGCCTCCTGCTCGGAATGCTCGCGCGCGAGCTGCGGCATGTTCAGGTCGAGCCAGCCGCCCGGCCCGCCTTCGTGCACCACGTGCTTCGCGGTCTCGGCCACCAGCTCGCGAAACGGCACCTGCGGCGCGAGCAGCGGCCGCACCCACGGGAACATCGCGACGAAGCTGTGGTTCCAGGCCAGCACGCGGTCGTCGGCGTCGAGCAGCACGAAGCCGCCGATCATCGACTCGAGCGCCTGGTCGAGCGTGGCCTTGGAGCGGACCAGTTCCTGCCGCGCCTGCCATTGGCGCCGCAGCTGCAGGTGGGTGAAGGCCGCGATCGCGAGGATCATCGCGCCGACCAGGACGCCGGTCCATGCGATGCGGTCGCGCTCATGGCGCCAGTCGTGCAGCGCCGCGTCCAGCGGGATGCTCGCGACGATCAGCAGGTTGCGGTGCAGCGTGGGGCGCGCCACCAGGATCGCGGGCACGCCGCTCAGGCGCGCGGCCATCTGCACCGGGCGGCCGTCGCTGGTCTGCTCGCTCAGCGGTGGCTCGAGCTGCCGGCCGAGCAGGTCGTCGCGCGCCGGCACGCTCACCAGCAGCGAGCCCGCGTCGCGCTCGAGCGTGACCTCCAGGCCCGGGATGACGGCGCCCTGCATCGTCACCAGCGCCAGCAGCGAGATCTGCACCTCGGCCACGGCGAGGATGCGGCTGCCGTCGGCCAGCGGCACGGCGCGCGCGAAGAACACCACCTGCTGCAGCGTGGCGGGGCTCGAGATCGGCGCGCTCACCGCCATGGTCGACAGCGGCTGCGCCAGCACGTCGTGCGCGAAGCCCTCGGGCAGCGCCATCGGGATCTGGGCGCCGCGCCGGTCCGACGACGCGATGGGCACGCCCTGCGCATCGACGAAGGCGACGAAGCGCACCAGCAGGTTCTGCCGCACCAGGTTGCCGACCAGCCGCCGCACCTCGGGCCGGTTGGCATCCTCGGCGATGCGGTCGCGCGGGGATTCGCGCAACTGCTCGCCCGCGCCGGCGAGCATCATGTCGATGCTCAGCAGCGCGCGGTTGAGCGCCGCCTCCGAGCCGCCGACGAAGCGCGTCGCCTGGGTCTGCGCATTGGCGATGGCCTTGCCGCGCGCGTCCCAGATGATGCTGCTCGCCACGGCCGCCAGCGTGCCCAGCAGCAGCAGGGCCACGCCGTAGACCACGGCCACCACGCGGCGGGAGAAGCGCTGTGTCACCGGGCGAGCGGGGCGCGGATGCCGACCGCGGGGCCGACGGTGTCGTTCCAGACCTGCGCGCAGACCGGGCCGCAGCGCTGCAGCCAGCCGGGCAGCACGCGGGTCGCGAAGATCTCGCGCCGGCGCGCCTCGTCCTGGGGCGAGGGGGCGACCGCCGTCATCCGCCCCTTCACGGGCCGGGTGCAGCCGGCCGCGCCGGTGTTGCAGGCGATGCCCTCGGTGGTCTCGCGCTCGGACTGGTCCCAGACCGCGGCCTCGAGCTTCGGCAGTTCGGTGCGCAGCAGCGCCTGCAGGTCGGGCGGGAGCGCCTCGAGGTTCTCGCGGTTGGCCGCGAACACCGCCAGGCCCCAGCTCAGCGGCATGGTGTAGAGCGAACTCGTCACCGCGTGCAGGCCCAGCGTGTGGCCCGACATGGTGCCGGTGATCGCGCAGTCGGTGTTGCCGGTCGTCATGTTCGACATGATGGCCGCGAATTCGGTGTAGACGGGCGTTGCCCCGAGCGCGCGCATGAAATCGGCCTGCGTCGCGCTCGACACCCGCACGCGCCGGTTCGCGAGGTCGGCCAGCCGCGCCACGGGCCGCGCGCAGAACACGGCCTGCGCCGGATAGGTGTAGATCGCCAGCAGCTCCGCGCCGTAGCGCTCGCGCAGCGTGCGCGCCAGGTAGGGTCGGAAGGCGCCGACCACGCGGCGCAGCGTCGCGATGTCGGGATTGAGCCCGGCCATGTCGGGCGTGCCCAGCTCGGGGAACTGCACCGCCATCTGGCTCATGAGCGCGGTGCCGAAGGGCACCACGCCGAGCTGGATCAGGCTGAGCATCTCCTGGCCCGGCACGCCGGCGCGGTCGAAGGGCACGATGCTGGCGCTGTAGCGTCCGCCGGTTCGCGCGGCGAGCTCGCGGGCCCAGAAGTTCTCCTCGTGCCGCGTGTACTGGGTGACCCCGGCGAGGCCGCCGACGATGCGCAGGCGCTGTGCCGGCACCTGCTGCGGCTGTGCCTGCGCCTGGCAGGCGAACGACGCCGCGAGAAGGAGAAGGAGGGCGTGGAACAGTCGGGGCATCAGGCGGCACCGCTCCCGTCGGCCACGGGCGCGCCCGGCGCCGGGCGCGCCGGGT